>JAGWBK010000095.1:1610-2176 GCA_021295915.1 Dehalococcoidia bacterium | reverse complement strand
ACGATGATCTGGTACCCAGGAGGTGCCAGATTGATCACAGATCAACAGGTAGTTCTACTGAGGCAGAGATTGATGGAAGGGAAGACACAGCAGTCAGCGGCAGCTACAGCCGCTATGAGCGAGAGATCGGCAAGGAAGTGGCAGCGTGGGGATCTGCCGTCGGATAGGAAGAGGGCCCGGCGAAGGTGGAGAAGCAGGCCGGACCCCTTCGTCGACGTATGGGAGAGCGATGTCGTGCCGCTGCTGCTGACCGACCCCGACGGTGAGCTGAGCGCGACAACCATCCTGGAGTGGCTCGATGAGAGACACCCAGGCAGGTTCGGAAGGTCCCAACTCAGGACGCTCCAGCGCAGGATGAGAGACCACAGGGCCCTTCATGGGCCGGACAAGGAGGTGTACTTCCAGCAGGAACATCCACCTGGTCGTGAGGCGCAGGTGGACTTCACCCACTGTGGGGAGTTGGGAGTGACCATCGGTGGAGAGCCCTTCAGGCATCTGCTGTTCCAGTTCGTGCTGAGTCACTCCGGTTGGCGATACGCCGAGGTGTGCTTCGGGGAGACGTTCGG
>JAGWBK010000095.1:0-1487 GCA_021295915.1 Dehalococcoidia bacterium | reverse complement strand
GCCCACTATGGAGTGGAGGCCACCAGGACCAACCCGCGCTCATCTCACGAGAACGGCGTGGTCGAGCAGGCGCACCGTCGTCTCAAGAACGCGATCGTCCAGGCGCTCATACTCAGGGGACGCCGGGACTTCGACTCGGAGGATGAGTACAGAGGGTTCGTCAGAGGAGTCGTCGACCGGCGCAACAGGCTGGTGAGCTCGAAGCTGAAGGCAGAGCGCCGTCACCTGCGGCCGCTACCGCCGGCTCCGATCCCAGACTATGCCAGCTATCGTTGCAGGGTGCGCAGGTGGAGCACGATCAGGGTGGCGAACCGTACATACTCGGTGCCGTCGAGACTGATAGGCACTGAGGTGAACGTCAGGGTGTACGCCGACCACATCGAGGTGTTCTACAAGGACCACCAGCGGGTACATGGCACAGGTGAGGCGCAGATCGACTACCGACACATCATCGGGTCGCTGGTGCGCAAGCCGGGGGCGTTCGCACGCTACCGCTTCAGAGAGCAGATGTTCCCGACTCAGACCTTCCGACTGGCGTACGACGCGCTGTGTGACTGGAGAGGCGAACGCGCCGACGTCGAGTACGTGCGCATCCCCGGCCTACGCCGGGGCAGGCTCTTCACCTGGCCGCGACAACCATGGAGTCCAAGGTGGACAGGGCGCTCGGGAGACTGCTGGAGTCCGGTCTGAGCTTCGACTACGCGATGGTGCGCAGGCTGTCGGCGCCGGATCCTCCACCGGTCCCTGAGCTAAAGTTGCCAGGTACGGTGGACCTTGGCGTATACGACCGGCTGCTGGTGGGAGGCGCACGATGATGGTTGACACAGGTGCACCGAGCGCTGTTGCCGAACGGGTCAGGGATCTGTGCAGGCAGTTCAAGCTGCCGACACTGGCAGCGGAGACCGTCGGCAGGTTCAGCGATGCCGGACACGCAGATGCACTCGAGATCCTTCTGGAGGTGATGGAGCAGGAGGCAGAGGACAGACGGATCAGGCGGGTGCGTCCAAGCTCCCGGCCGGCAAGACCTGGGACACCTTCGAGCACGACAGGACTCCGATCCAACTCAGACAGCAGCTCGACAGACTCGGCGAGGGTGACTTCGTCGATCATGGCGTCAACGTGCTGGCGTTCGGGATGCCCGGCACGGGCAAGACCCACGCGATGTGTGCCATAGGACACAGACTGGTCGAGTCCAGTCGCTCGGTGCTGTTCATCCCGGCATACAGGCTGGTGCAGAGCCTGCCCCGGCGGAGGCCGGGGATATGCTGGCAGCCAAGAGAGACCTGGAGCTACCCAGGATGCTCAGAAAGCTGGACAACTTCGACCTGCTGGTGATCGACGACCTTGGCTACCTGCCGCAGGGAGCTGAGGAGTCGGAGGTGCTGTTCACGCTGATAGCCGAACGCTATGAGCGAAGGTCTCTGGGCATCACCTCGAACCTGGTGTTCAGCGAGTGGGAGAAGGTGTTCGCAAACCCGATGGCGACC
>JAGWBK010000094.1 GCA_021295915.1 Dehalococcoidia bacterium | reverse complement strand
AGCAGGGCCGCCATGAACTCGACCGTGTAGTGCGTCTTGAGGAACGCGGTGATGTATGCGAGAAAGCCGTAGGCGGCCGAATGCGACTTGTTGAAGCCATAGCCGGCGAACTGCTCCATGAGGTCGAAGAGCTTCGAGGTGGCCGCTTCGGGAAAGCCGCGCTCGCCGGCGCCGCTGAGGAACTTGGCGCGATGCTCGGCCATCTCCCTCGCCTTCTTCTTGCCCATTGCGCGACGCAGCAGGTCCGCTTCTCCGAGCGAGTAGCCCGCCACGAGGTTGGCAATCTGCATGACTTGCTCTTGGTAGACGATGACCCCGTAGGTCTCCTTGAGCAGGGGCTCGATCTCCGGCAGCAGGTACCTGACCGGCTTGCGACCGTGCTTGCGGTCGATGAAGTCGGGAATCATGCCGCCTTGGATCGGCCCCGGCCGATACAGCGCGTTAAGCGCGCACAGATCCTCCAGGCGCTCCGGCTTGTAGCGGCGGCAGATGTCCCGCATGCCCTTGGATTCGAACTGGAACACGCCGCTGGTCAGGCCTTCGGACAAGAGCTTATAGGTCTTGGCATCATCCAGCGGGATGCTGTCCTGACTGAGGCGCTTGCCCGTGCGCTTCTCGATCCAGCCAAAGGCGTCTTCGATGATCGTCAGCGTCGTCAGCCCCAAGAAGTCCATCTTGAGCAGCCCCATCGCTTCGAGGCTGTTCATGTCGTACTGCGTGACGATTTCGTCCTTGTTCGTCTTGTAGATCGGAATCAGTGTCTTCAGCGGCTGGGGAGCGATCACAACGCCCGCAGCATGCACAGACGGGTTGCGGGCCACGCCTTCAAGGCGCTTTGCAGTCTGGATCACTTCGTTGACGCGTTTGTCCTCGGCCATCGCAGACTTGAGCTTGGGCTCCTGCTCGATGGCCTGGTCCAAGGTGATCTTGAGGACGTTCGGCACCATCTTGGTGAGCCGATCGACCTGCCCGAAGCTCAGGTCCATCACCCTGCCGACGTCCTTGATGGCGGCCTTGGTCGCCATGGTGTTGAAAGTGATGATCCGGTGACGTACTGAATCACCTCCCCGCGCCGATTCATGCAGAAATCGATGTCCACGTCGGGCATCGACTTCCGCTCGATATTCAGAAAGCGCTCGAAGAGCAGGCCGTATTGCAGCGGATCGATGTCGGTGATCGACATCGCGTAAGCGACTAGCGAACCTGCCGCAGACCCGCGTCCGGGCCCAACAGGGATCTGCTTGTGGCGGGCATAGCGGATGAAGTCCCAGACGATCAGGAAATATCCGGAGTACTGCATCTGCTGGATGACTTTGATCTCGGAGTCAAGCCGTTCGGCGTACTCTTCCAGCGGCCTACGCAGCAGCCCCTTGGCGGCCAGTTCCTCCAAGCGCGCCCGGCGCACCTCAAATCCCTGCCGGGCGACGTACTCGAAGTAGGTATCGGTGGTCTGGCCGGACGGCACCTCGAACTTGGGAAACGGATTCGCGATCGGCTGGAGCTTGAGGTCGCACATCTGGGCGATCTCCCAAGTGCGGTCCAGAGGGCCCTCGTCGCCATCGAACAGCGCCGCCATCTCTGCGCGGCTCTTGAGATAAAACTCCTTGGTCTGGAAACGCATCCGGTTCTTGTCGCTCAGCGTCTTGCCGGTCTGGACGCAAAGCAAGGCCTCGTGGGCCCCGGCGTCCTCCTTCGTCAGGTAATGCGCGTCGTTGGTCGCTACCAGCGGAATGCCTGTCTCGCGCGCCAGGCGAAGTTGGAGCGGGATCAGTTCCTTGTCGAGTTCAAGACCGTGGTCTTGGATCTCCAAGAAAAAGTTTTCCTTGCCGAAAATGTCTTGGTACTCGTAGGCCAGCTTGCGGCCTTCCTCGTAGCCCTGCTGCAGCAATGCCTCTTGCAAGTCGCCTCGCAGGCAGGCCGACAGGCAAATCAGGCCGTCCGCGTAGCGCGCTAGCAGGTCCTTGCTGATCCTCGGCTTGTAGTAGAAACCTTCGGTATACGCCGTTGAGACGAGGTCGATGAGGTTGCGGTAGCCAGTCTCGTTCTTGCACAGCAGCAGCAAGTGGTGGTAGCGCATGCTGGCGTCGCGCAGCCTGTGGGCGCCGGCGACGGTGTAGATCTCGCAACCGATGATCGGCTTGACGCCGATC
>JAGWBK010000093.1:2048-2498 GCA_021295915.1 Dehalococcoidia bacterium | reverse complement strand
GTCCACGAGGACGGCGAGGCGCTGATCGCGCGACTCTGCCAGACTTACTTCGACTCCGGCTACGAGATCGGAGCGGTCTTGAGGGACATGTTCAACTCAGACCACTTCAAGTCAGTCGCTGTCCGGTTCCGCAGGGTTAAGAGCCCAGCGGAGCTGGTCGCAGGGACGCTGCGGACTGCCCGGCCCTTCCCGCGACCGACGGTTGAGATGTTCCAGGTTGGTCTCGCCATCAACTATATGGGGCAGGAGCTCATGAACCCGCCTAACGTAGAGGGGTGGCACGAGGGAGCGGAGTGGATAGATAGCGGGTCTCTCGTCGAGAGGGTCAACTTCGCCTCCCGGTACCTTGGCAACCCGGACTCGCCCGGCGTTCGAGACATCGCGGACAGGCTCGCCTGCGAACAGCAGGCAAATATGGACTCGGAGATGTTGGTACGCTCCTGCCTGGAC
>JAGWBK010000093.1:0-1935 GCA_021295915.1 Dehalococcoidia bacterium | reverse complement strand
TGGCCTGACCCGCTCACACCAGTCGTAGCTGTACCCCCGACCTCTCCTCCTGTAGCCTCAGGAACGCAGAGCTGTCAAGGTCGGCCCATCCTCGGGTCATGGCCTCCTCCATCTCTGCTTGGCAGACACCGGTCAGGTTCATAGGAACGTCGTAGTTTTCTGCCAGTTCAGTGGCAAGCCGCATATCCTTCATCGCCGTTTTCAGCGCGAAACGGGGCTCGAAGTCGCCGCTGAACAGCGTATCGGGCAGACGGGTGTGCAGGTTGAAGTTCCTGCCGATTGCGCACTTCTGGAAAACCTCCACCAGCACCGACGGCTCCACCCCCGCCCGCGCTCCCAGAGTCAGGCACTCGATTGTCGCCATGTCCAGTGAGAACCCGGCGCAGTTGTGCGCGATCTTGCACACGCAGCCCGCGCCGATATCACCGACGTGCATGACAGTCCTGGCGACCGCGTCCAGAACCGACTTGCAGCGGTCGAGGGTGTCGCTGTTGCCCCCGACCAGCATGGTCAGGTCGCGTGTTCTTGCACCCTCCGCACCGCCGCTGACCGGGGCGTCGAGCATTGCAACCCCTGCCCTCTCCAGCCTCCGGTGGGTGTCTCTTACAAGTTCAGGGGAGTTGGTCGTGTGGTCCACCAGCACAGAGCCGGCAGCTATTCCTTCCAGGATGCCATTGGCCCCGTGGACCACTCGTTGGAATTCAGGCGGACCTGGAAGACAGGTGCATACAATGTCACACTGCTGGGCGACTGCCTTTGGGGAGTCGCCCCACTCGGCCCCGGCTTCGAGCAGCGGAGCCGTTGCGCTTCGGTTTATGTCGTGGACTACCAGAGAGAAACCCGCGGCGAGGACCTGCCCCGCCATGGGCTGTCCTATGCTCCCAGTCCCAATGAATCCAACGCGCATCGGCTCACTCCTGATCGTAATGGACTACTCTTTGGTTATTGCGATACTATCACAACGATATAGCTGGAAAGAGGCTCCTCTACGGAGAACAGTGCGGCACGATCGACATGACTCGAGAATGTACATACGTCAATGTCGCGGAGTTTGATTCATCTGATGGCTTGAGGCTCAGTAGTCAGGGTGGAAGATGGTAGCGAGACAAGCGCTGAAGTACGACCGTACGATCGGGATCGTTGCGATGGAAGGACGCGGGTTCAGCAACCCGGTGGATATCGCCTTCTCCAGCGACGACCGTATCTACGTAATCAGCCGCACAAATTCGCTTCAGCCATACGGCATACGAATCGGCATCTGCGATCTGGAGAGCAACTACTACGGCCACTTTGGATCGTACGGTTCGGAGCCCGGACAGTTCGTGTGGCCGACATCCGTGGCGTTCGACTCGGAAGACAACCTGTATCTCGCCGATGAGCACAACCACCGCATCACCGTCTTCGACACGTCCGGCAGGTACATCCGGCACTGGGGCGAACAAGGTTCGGACGATGGACAGATAGATGGTCCGTCCGGAATCGCGGTCGATTCCTCCGGCGATGTATTGGTCGGGGACGCCTACAACGGGCGCATCCAGAGGTTCACAGCGGACGGCGAGTTCATGGCGAGTTTCGGCCGACCAGGGGAAGGTACTGCCGAGTTCAACATGCCGTGGGGCGTCACGCTCGATAGCGACGGCAACGTGTACGTCGCCGACTGGCGAAATGATCGCATCCAGAAGTTCTCTCCAGACGGCGAGTTCATGGCGGCGTTCGGCGAGCCGGGAGACGGCGACGGTCAGTTCCGGCGGCCGTCCAGCGTCGCGGTTGATGACGAGGGGCTTATCTACGTCGCCGACTGGGGCAACGAGCGCGTTCAGGTGTTGTGTCCTGACGGCGAGTTCCTGGAGAAGCTCAGGGGACAGGCGACACTGTCAAAGTGGGCCGAGGAGTTCTATGCGGCCAACTCAGACGAGTGGCAGGCGCGCCAGAGGG
>JAGWBK010000092.1:1729-4843 GCA_021295915.1 Dehalococcoidia bacterium | reverse complement strand
CTCGGGAGCGGCGAAATATCGGACGCCCGTAGCAAGAGAGTCGGGATTGGTCAGGGTGTACAGGTCATCGCCAGGATCCCCCGACGAGTTGGCGCGCCTGATCTTCACCGTGAGGGTCCCTTCGCCTGGTGCGGTGTATACGTTCAGATCGATGCCTTTCAGAAGATAACCATGACCATTTTTTCCGGTCTTGAATCCCTGAGTAACGCGCACATCGTTAGTGCTGGCAAAATAACCATGCTGCTCCATGCTGCTCACCAGCACGGAGCCGGCGAGCAAGCCCATGGTGGCGCTGACCGTGGACTCGGCACCGGTCCCGATGGCGTTCACGGCGCGCACCTCGAACTTGTACTCTTGCCCGTAGTTCAGGCCGGTCAGGGTCGTTTCCGTGGTGCCGCCGGAGCTGCCGCTGATGTCGCTGAAGTCCTCGTCGTTAACACTAAGCTGGTACCTCAGGGTCGAGGCGGTCTGACCGCCCCAGCTGAGCGTGAACTGGGCGCGGGCCGTGGTGGCGGCAACGAAGTCCGAAGGCGCGGCGGGCACTTCCTCAGCCGTGGAGGCGGTGACCGTCACCTCGAGCTTCAGTCCGCTCGTCCAGTACCAGCAGTCCGAGGTGGTGACAGACGAATCGGCTATGCACACCTCGTATACCTTGTTTTCGTTGGCGTCGGTCGGATTGTCGAAGTCGGGCGCCGAATTGAAAGTCAACCGACCGGAGGAGTCGATGGAGAACTGGTCCGCGTCCCTATTGACCAGCGTCCAGCTGACGTCGCTGGGCATCCTCACCAACGGGTAGGTGTTGCCTTCGACGTAGTCGATCCTGGTCTCCTCCAGGCTGGGAAGGCTTCCCTGTGCCCGCGGCAGCCCACCGGCCAGGGAGTTGCCGTCGAGGTAAAGCCGCTCAAGCTCATCCAGGGTCCCGATGACAGCCGGTACCGGGCCGACCAGGTCGTTATCCGAGAGGTACAGACCTTCGAGTTCGTCAAGGTTGCCGAGCTCCACCGGTATTTCGCCGCTCAGTCCGGCTGAGCTGAGATCGAGAGTTCTGAGCTTGGTGAGATCCCCGATTTCGCTCGGTATGGAGCCGGATAGATCATTCCAGCCGAGCCAGAGGTATTTGAGCTTTGGCAGGTTGCCTATCTCGGCAGGTATGCCGCCGGACAGGCCGTTCCCGCTAAGCACCAGATTCTCCAACTTCGTCAGGTTACCAATCTCCACAGGTATGGACCCGGATAGCTCGTTGCCGCCCAGTGTGAGACCCCTGAGACTCGTGAGGTTGCCGATCTCGGTCGGTATGGACCCGGACAGCTCGTTCGAACTTAGATTGAGCTGACCGAGCTTAGTGAGGTTGCCGATCTCGGTCGGTATGGAGCCGGATAGCTCGTTGGCATGCAGGGTGAGACCTCTGAGCTTGGTGAGGTCGCCGATCTCTTCAGGTATGGAGCCGGTAAGCTGGTTCTGCGACAGATGCAGCTGCTGGATATGGTTGAGGTCGCCGATCTCTTCAGGTATGGAGCCGGTAAGCTGGTTCTGGGATAGGTAGATGTCCATCATGTCGGTGAAGTCGCCGATCCTTTTGGAAATGGGGCCGGTCAGCTCGTTCTTGTGTAGGTGTAGGCCTCTGAGCCGGTCGAGCTCGTAGACAGCGGCTGGGATGGGTCCCCTTAGACCCATCGAGTAGAGGTTGAGGAATACAACCCGGTCCTGGGAGTCCTCCACGGTGATTCTGTTCCAATCGCGGATGTCTCTGCTTGCGCTCCAGTTCAGCCACCCATCTCTGGGCAGATCGCTCTTCATCGCAAGCAGCGCTATGCAGTCCTTCACCAGGCCCAGCTCGTTGGCTTGGTTGGGCACGGCTGTGCCGTTGTAGCACTTCGAGGTGACGGCTGTGCCCTCGGATACTGGGCCTTCGCCGCTGGCGTTCACCGCCCGGACTCGGTAGGTATAGGCCGTGCGGTTGAGCAGGTTGGCAATCGTGTGGGAGGTGGTCTCGTCTCCGCTGCCGGAGATGTCCGTCCAGTTCCCACCGATCTCGAAAACGTAGGCCGAACCGGATTCAACGGCGATGCCGTCGGCATTGGGTGCCGCGGCGACCAACGTGTCGCCGTCTAGTGCTACAGATCTCCCCAAGTAATGATCTGCCGCTCCGTCCGAGGCCGTGACCTTAAACTTCTCGCTCCAGCCGTCGGAGTCTTTAGTGAACACGTAGACCGAGCCGGAATCGCCGCCTTTCCGGCGACCACGGTGTCGCCGTCCACGGCTACGGAGGACCCCAAGATATCACCCGACGCGCCATCGGAGGCTGTCAGTTTGGTGTTCTCAGTCGCGTCTGCCCAGCCGGTGGCGGGCTTGGTGTATACATAGACCGAGCCGGAATTGCTGCCTTCGTCGTCGTCTCCTGATGCTCCGACGACCACGGTATCGCCGTCCACGGCAACGGAGCGCCCCAATTTGTCACCATCCCCGCCGTCCAACGCGGTCAGTTTGGCCGTTTCACTGGCGTCCGCCCAGCCGCCGACGGGCTTGACGAACACGTAAGCCGAGCCCTTGTCATCGCCCGAAACGTCGTCCTTCCAGGCCCCAGCCACCACGGTATCGCCGTCAATGGATACGGAATACCCCAACTCATCACTGCGCTCGCCGTCGGAGGCGGTCAGCAGGGCCGTTTCGTTGGCGTCGGCCCAGCCGGTGGTCGGCTTGACGAACACGTATACGGTTCCGGCATTGTGGATTGGTTGGGTGGCAGAGGGGTCGAGGGCGCGTCCGTTTGACCCAGCCACAACGGTGTCACCGTCCACAGCTACGGAGATACCTAGATGATCAAGGACATCGCCATCGGAGGCTGTCAGTTTGGCGGTCTCGGTCGCGTCGGCCCAGCCGTTGGCTGGCTTGGTGAACACGTACACCGAACCGTGGAAGATGTCATCGCCCGTGCTGTCCAGCCAAGCCCCGACCGCCACGGTGTCGCCGTCAATGGATACTGAATGCCCCAGTTGATCACTGTGCTCGCCGTCGGAGGCGGTCAACCTGGCGACATGGCGCCATCTACCGGTCTCCGAATCCCTGGTGAATACGTGGGCCGCACCGTTGAGCCCCTCAGTGGCGAAGCCTTCG
>JAGWBK010000092.1:0-1716 GCA_021295915.1 Dehalococcoidia bacterium | reverse complement strand
CGGAATACCCGAACTCGAATTTGTTCTCGTCGTCAAAGGGGGGGACCAGCTTGCTCTCCAGGTGTTCAAGCAGCTGGTACTCTTCAATGGTGATGTCCGACGGATCGTCCCAGGACAACACGACCTGGGCGTCGCCGGGCGCGGCTCTAAAGTCTGCGGGCGGCGACGGCGGGACCACCGCGGGTGTGGCGGTTGCCGCATTGGACAGCTGGCTGTGAAAGACGCCGAGGGCCCCGCGTACCACGAAGCTGTATTCAGTGCCGTTGGTCAGTCCGGTCACGGCGTACCTGGTGGTGGTGGCCCGGCTATCCGGGAAGGCGGTGAAGACCGTGCCGCCGTCCGTGCTGTACTCGTATGTCGGCACAAGCGGGTAGGCGGAGTAGCCCGGGTCGGTCCACCGCAACACCACCCGTCCGTTGTCCCCCGCCGCGATCAGATCGGCTGGCGCGGCCATTGGAACGGCATGGACCCCTTGCGGCTCTCCGTCGTCGGTGAGGTTCACAGCACGAATCGCAAGGTGGTACTCAACGGCATTGTTCAGGTTTTCGAAGGTGAAAGAGGTAGTGTCCTTGTTGCTGCCATTCATGTCATTGAAGATAGTACCGCCATCGGTGCTGTACTGGTACTTCCTGATCGAAATGTCCTCGGGGTTGTCCCAGGCAACCGAGATCTGACCGTCGTCCGGGCCAACAACTCTCAAGTTCGAGGGCGCGTCAGGAGGCGGGGGGGTTACGTTGAAAGCATTGACCCTGATCTTCAATATGTGTTCAGAGACGCTCCACTCCCCGAACGGGGTGTGCTGCAGATCATTGCCGATGCTCCATCCGGATCGAGCGCCGGAATCATCGTCGGTGGATTCGGTTGTCCTGAATCCGGGCTCAGTTCCGCTGCCGCTGAATTCAAGGTGCACGTAGTAGTTGGACTCATCGCTGAGATAGGCCCCATACGGGGCTTCGAACCGCTCGATTCCCGTCCCCAAATCGGAGGGATTGGTCAACGTGTACTTGACGCTTCCAGGTTCACCCGATGCGTTCTCGTCCCTTACGGTGACGGTCAGTGTGCCATCTCCCGGTGAGCGCCACAAGTCCAAATCTATGCTTCCCAGGTAGAAGCCGACAGCGCCTCCGCCCGTGGTGAACTTCTGAGCAACGGAATAATCGTCGCCCGGGGAATATACGAACACCGAGGAGGTCTGACCTGTGTTGCTCACGTAAACAGGAGCAGGTCCGGTGTTGACCGAGAGTTTCAGCGAACTTGAAGAGGAAAGCCAGGCATAGATCGACTCCGGTCGTTACCGATACTCCAGCCCGGGTGCTTCCCTGAGTCTTCGTTATTGGAATTCGTGTACCTCCATCGAGGTTTGGTGCCGCCCCCACTGTAGTGTATGTGTACCCAGTACGTGGTGTTCGGGTCCAGAGTGGCGTCATCAGGAGCGAGGTACGTACCTACGCCGGACGACAGGACGGCTGGATTGGTCAGAGTGTAGACAGTGTCTCCAGGGTCACCCGAGTCGGACTCCCGCACCGTCACCGTCAGGTCATCTGAACCAGGAGCTGTGTGAATGTCCAGGTCGATGCTCTCCAATGCATAGCCCAGCGAATTGCCCCCGGTGGTGAACGACTGGGCCTGTAGCACATGCATTGCACCTGACCCACCGTCGCTGGACTTACCGAGGTTGCTCACCAGCGCGCTGTCCAAGGCGTGAGCTGGCGTGGC
>JAGWBK010000091.1 GCA_021295915.1 Dehalococcoidia bacterium | reverse complement strand
GTGTATGCTGCCATGGTCAGGCTGATGCTACGCCGACTGACCCACCCAGCGTGAAATCACTTCTCAGACACCCTCTTAGTCGAAGGCACCTGTTCTTCCCTAGCCCAAGGAAGGAAGTCAGCTCCTTCTCGTTTCAGCAGGCCGGTCCAGCCCTGTCTTCGGGATCTCACTTGCCTTGCCCCTTTGACTTCGGCAACCGCCGCATCTATAGCCGCCTATCTCGTTTGCGGCCTAGGGACACGATGATTGAAGGCTGCAATCCATGCCTCGTGCTCTCGCTTGAGCATTTCTACAACAGACACGGCGAGGGAGTCGTCAATGCTCTGGGGCGACCTATGAACGAACGAGTTTCGTTGCTCCTGAACCCTAGCTAGGTGGGTACTTACGTCGGCATATCCTAAAGACACGAGATCCGAATGATACGTCGAGTCAAATGCGATTCTGTAGAACCTATCCAATCGTGCACCTCCTGTCGGAATACCCGACAAAGATGCATTCCGCTTGTTAGGAGGTCAATTCCAAGCTGGCGTTTTCGCACAGTTTAAGCGGACTGTTGAAAAAGCTGGCGTCAGGCAGATCGGTTCTGACAGAGGCCCGGACCTGTGACCTCTGCTCTTCCTGTTGACTAGGGTCATCGTTTCACTCGCGGTAAATGGACTGCGGAGCCTACGGCCGTGTTGCTCCCATTGAACGACTGTCAACCAGCAGTCACGCTTTCGCCTGACACAGTTGGTGTTGGCGTTGTCACCCTGTCAGCTAGTCGCCGTACAGCCTTCTTCAAGTTATGTGCCAGTGCCGATATGTATCCCTCACAGTTGACCTTCCAGAGACCTCGCAACCTACTTCGCGCCCATACCAGTCGGTCCAAGGACGCGAACACTCCCTCCACAGTCGTTCGCCGTCTGAGCATCTCCCTCTGATTGGCCTTGCTGCGGTTACGCTCTCTTGCTCTCATGAAGACCGGATGGTACATGCTAAGAGCTATGTATCTACGCTTCTGGCGAGTCGGCAGACACTCGGTCTTCACCGGACATTGCTGGCAGTCGCTGTGGCGAGCAACGTACTGATGGACTCGGTCAGTCCTGCGGAGGCCATTGCGGCGCAGCTTCTTGCCCTCCGGACATACCAGGTGGTCTCCTCGATACTCGAAGCCACCCGTGTAGAACATGTTCTTCTCATGATTGGGATGGATCGGAATGTATCCGGTCACGTTCATATCTTCGAGACGCCTCCTCTAGGCGGCCAGCGTTGTATGAGGTGTCTGCCGCCAGACTCTCAGGCTTAATGGGGAGCTGTTCCAACAGATCATCCACCGCCTTCCACTCACCCACGCTGGCATGCGTCACCTTCCGGGAGACGATAAAGCCTCCGCGATCGGCTATCACGTTCTCCTGGCAGTGAAGGCGGGCGGGCTTGTCGTACCTGCTTGTGCGCCAGCGCGCATCGGTGTCAACTGGACTCAGTGGCAGACGACCTTTGGGGTCTTGGTAGCGCTGTACCCTGTCATGTTCTACTCCCTCTTCATCGATAGACCGTTCACGAACCACGAACAACCCGTTCTCCTCAAGCCGCCTTCTCTCTGAACTCCTCCACGCTCATTCCGCTGGGGGCTAATCCGTAGTCGCTCACGTTCGCCTTCACCAGACTGGAATCGACGTACATCTGGCGGGAAAGGAGTCCGAGTCTCAGCAACTCCTCATTGAACCGATGGAATATCTCTCCGAACCCCTCATCGCCGATGCGCTCTATGAAGTAGCTGATGGTCGAGTGGTCGAACACCCTATCGTCAATGGAAAGGAAACAGAACCATCTGAAAGCGATGTTCTCAGAGATCGCCGAGCAAAGCCGTCGGAATGACGTGATGTTGTAGAGAGCGGAGATTAGAAGTGCCCTGACCAGGACTTCGGGGTGAATGGCGGGCCTGCCATTATCGCGACAGAAACAGTCTTCGAGCGGCCCGACTAGTTTGGTGAAGTCGAACTGCTCATCAACCTGGATCAGCAGATGCTTTGGGTCGATGAAGTCTCGGAGTCTCTTGTTTGTAAACTGGAAGAGCGTGGAGTCTCTGCTGTAGCGGTCCAATGGCTCAATCATCAGCACCTCTCCGGAACCTGAATCTCATGTCATCTTATGTCCCGTCAGTCCGGGCGGCAACGGGGGCTTTCTCAACAGTCCGCTTAAACTGTGCGAAAACGCCAGCTTGGAATTGACCCCCTAACAAGCGGAGTGCATCTTTGTCGCGTATTCCGACCAAATGTTAGGAGGTCGATTGGTGAGAGAGCTATACGAGTTGAGGGCCAAGGGGCGTTCGATAGACGGGATAGCCATGGGCCTGGGGATCTCCAGGAACACCGTCATCTATTCTTGCCGGTTCACCTCCCCATTACCACGCTGCTGAGCTATTCCGGTTCTGTAGCTAGGCACGTCGAATTCCAGGATGACCGAGTGGTGGACTACTCTGTCGATGGCTGCCACAGTGGCCATCGGGTTGGCGAAGATGTGCTCCCACTGGGAGAAGACCAAGTTGGACGTGATGCCCAGGGCCCGGCGTTCGTAGCGTTCGGCGATGAGGGTGAAGAGCACCTCGGACTCCCCGACACCCTGGGGCAGGTATCCCAGGTCGTCCAGCAGCAGGAGGTCGTAGTTGTCGAGCTTCCGTAACTGTCTCGGCAGCGCGAGGTCCCGCTTGGCGGCGAGGAGGTCCTGCACCAGCCTGTAGGCCGGGACGAAGAGCATTGACCTGCCCGATTCCACCAGGCGATGGCCCACTGCGCACAGGTGCCCGGCAGCCCGAAAGCCAGGACGTTGACGCCCCGCTCGACGAAGTTGCCGTCGGCCAGTTCTCCCAGCTGCTGCCAGAGTGCCAAGGGCACCCGGTCGTGCTCGAAGGTCTCCCAGGTCTTCCCCGTAGGCAGTGTGGACGCGGTGCGCAGCCTGCTGATTCGCGGCCGACGTCGATCCTCTGCCTCCTGCTCCAGCACCTCCAGGAAGGTGGAGAGACTTCGCCGTGTCCGGCGGCGGTGAAGCGGGAGACCGGCTGCGTTCCCATAGTGGGCAGCCGGAATTGACGACAAAGCTCCCCGATCCGGTCGTTTAGCGCTAACGTGTTAGTCATCAGGCCACCCCCGCCAGCAGGGAGTCGTAGACCCTCAGGTCCGGCATCCCGCTCGGCGCCAGCGGCGGTGCCGGGTTCGCCAGTTCCTTGACTGTGCCGTAGGCGAAGGGATCGCCAGCCTCCAGCAGCAGCGTCAGAGCGCTGTCCACCGTGGACTCCATGGTGGTCGCCGCCAGTTGCAGGATGCGCACGTACTCCACGTCGGCGCGTTCGCCCCGCCACCGCTTGAGCGCGTCATAGGCCAGCCTGTAGGTCATGGTGGGAAACATCTCCTCCCGGAAGCGGTACTGGGCGAAGGCCCCAGGCTTGCGCACCAGGGAGCCGATGATGTGGCGATAGTCGACCCGGGCTTCCCGCTCACCTCGGACCCTTTCCATCCGTTCCACGAAGGTGCCCTTGTAGTACACTTCCAGATGCTCGGCGTACAGCCGGACCTGCACCTCCTTCCCAATGAGCCGAGAGGGAACGGTGTAGGTCGGTGCTCCACTTTCGCACCCGGGCCCGGTAGTTGACGTACTCCGGCACCGGAGCTGGCGGCAGGCACTGCAGATGAGGGAGTTCCTGCTCCAGCTTCCCCATCACCAGCCGGTTGCGCCGGGCCACTACCTTGCCGACGAAGCTGGTGTAATCGTCGACCGTGTCGAAGTCGCGGCTGTCCCACAGCACGAGGGCTTGGTCCAGGACATCCTTCAGACGGTAGTGGGCCTGCTCGGCCACGCCGTTTTCATGAGACTCCCCAGAATGGCTGCCGCTGTCTGTTGTGTCTTTCCTTCCATCCTCTTCTGCCTCAATAGCCTGACTTGCTGGTCTGTCATCAATCCGGTACCTCCGTACCGAATGAATAACCGGCAAAAATAGTCAGAGCCAGCGGCAGATCTAATTGTTGTTGATCAAAAGTACACTGGAGCGGTATTCGGCGAAGCCGAAAAGGGCAATCGGGACAGCAATCCAGACAATTTCACAGCTAGAGTCAGCATCAGCGCCGGGATGGCGGAATGGCATACACG
>JAGWBK010000090.1 GCA_021295915.1 Dehalococcoidia bacterium | reverse complement strand
TCGGCGATTGAGGGAGCTGCTCAACGTGCAGTGTGCATGACGGCATCTCTTTCGAACAGCTTGGCAAGCCCGCGCTGGTGATCTGCACCTACCCGTTCGAGGTAACGGGGCGCAACATCGCCAGGGCCCTCGGCATTCCGGACTACCGGTTCGCGATGGTCGACCACCCGATCGGCAGTCGCACTTTGGACGAACTCAAGGAGCGGGCGCGTTCGGCGTTCGAGCAAGGCGTGAGAATCCTGAAGGCGTCGTGAGTTGCCGACCGCCCGACGACATGGCAGGTGAGCGTCGAACTTCGTTGCGCGACCGTGCTGACCTGGACGGTGCCTTCATAACGATAGGCCTGCCAATCATCCATCCGCAGCATCTGGCGTCGCACTCTCGCGGGTTTAAAGTCTCCCTGCAGCAGCGTGACACCGCTGTCTGTTCCCGGGACCGGGAACGCGTACCAGAGAAAATCCACGTCCTTGATGCGGAAGCCGAACGCATCGCGGTAGAAGGCGTCGGCGGTCCGATAGCTACTGATCCGGGCCTTGCGCATGGACTTGCCCAACGGCGCATTCAGAATCGCGGCAGGTCCACGCGGCCCACGGCGAGTGCGGTCTCGGGGATCGCGAGATCGATGAAGCGCAGTTCCGACACATCTGCGCCGGAATGGAAACAGCAGAGCAGCAGCGCTGCCGCCAACTGCATTCTCGTCAGTCTCACTTTCTACGCTCTATCATGACTTCATGCCTGCGCCTGAACGTCTCGTTGCGCTCACCAGAGAACAGCGCGCAGCTCACATTGTCGGTGGCTACCGCAGAGCCCGCGTTGGTTATGGTCATGACTTCCTCCACGTCGACCGTCGCCATTATTCTACTCCCGCGATCGACGACAACAACCGGTCGCTCTGTCAGACAGGTCGCTATCGGCACCCCCAACGACCCCGCTTATTGCTCATCATGGGGCGGGCGCCTCAATGCTGCTCTGGCAGGACAGCTTCCGTGAACGCCTCGCGGCGGGTGGCCGATACGTTATCCACTTCGACAATCGTGACGTTGGCAGGACCACCTGCTGCCCGCCCGGTGAGCCCAACTACGATCGTCCCGGCAATCCTCGAACACACCGCCTGACCAGCGGATAGGAGAGATGAGTCGTAGTCCGCGGCACCGTCATGCACGAGACGCGGCGACTGCTGCTGCGACATCCTGGCGGGGCTGTCCGAACTCGTCGTCACAGAGCATCTTCATCACATCCTGCAGTTCCCGTTCGGTGAGCGCCGCGTGAATTCTCGTCGCCCCGGCAAAGGCGTCGGCCGATTCCACCTTCTCATCCCGTTCCCGCAGGTCGCGGACAAACGATGGCACGATGCAGGTCTGCATGGCCCAGCGTTCCCGGCCGGAGACATTCAGTTCGGGCGGGGAACGATGGTAGGTGCGCGAGTCATACAGGATGCCCGAGCCTGCTGGAAACGACATCTGCACCACGTCTTTATGTGGTCCTTCGCCAGCCACCGTTGGAATGGCATTCATCTCCGTAGGTGGCGGGCCTTCAAACTCGTGTGATCCCAGGACGAACTGGGTGGAACCCGCCTCAGGCGTGAAGTCCGTCAGCGCAATGTTGAACTGCATGCCCAGGCGGTCCCTGCGCTGCTTCCAATCAGGGTACCGTGTCGAAATTGACGCATCGAGTTTTTCGAACTCCTCAGGACCCAGCATGTAGGTGTGTGCTGCCGTCTCGCTGTTGACCGGATAGGGATAGTCGCAGTGCCAGCCACCTGGCATGACCTGGGTATTGTCGCCGGCCTTCTCCGCCGGCCTCAGGATCGTGAATCCCGGGCACTGGCAGTAGTGAATGTCTTCAACGCCCAGGTAACTCTCGAGAAGCCACAGTGATACCGGGTGCATCAGCGCCTGTGCCACTGCAGGGGTCATACCGAGAAAACTCTCGCCTTCATCCATCAGCCTTCGTGGTCGGATGATGTTGTCGCCGGACTTGTAGGGGCGTTTATCCTGGCCCGCCCGCAACTTTGCTTCCTTGTCAGCCCCTTTTTTGCGGACTCTATTGATGTTCGCGATCAGGTTCGTCAGCATGGCAGGACTCATCACGTTTTCCACCACCGTCCAGCCTTGGGCCTCCAGTTCCGCCAGGTAGGCCGACGGCAACCGCGCAGGCGCCTGTCGCGCGGAGAAAACCCGGTCAGCACCTAGCCCTGACAAACTCGAATCGTCGCCAAGGACACGAAAGGCAGGTGACGCGAGCTCGCTGGCGCCTGGTCCAAAGACGGCGTCAATCGCCGTAGCACTGTCGTCAGCGGAAGGTTCACCACTGGGCGCCACCGACACCATCGCGCCGGTGGCTGCATTCCTGAGGGTTTTGTCGTCCTTCCATTCCCAGATGCAGCTGTCGTCACAGCGCGGACGCAGTCCAAGTGCAGTCTGCCCACCATCACTCAGATGGAGTCCCGTTGCATCGCTGACCAGCAGGATATACTCGTGCATGGCAGACCTCTCGTTGGTTGAAGCGCGTAGTTTAGGGTAGCGGCATTGTGACGTGAACCCCGAACCACG
>JAGWBK010000089.1:3182-3624 GCA_021295915.1 Dehalococcoidia bacterium | reverse complement strand
GAGATCCATCCCCGTGTTCAGGGTAAAGAACAGAGGGAGGTTCAGCATGAACAACACAGAGACGAGAAGAAGATGACCCAGCCATGGATTGGGAGATACGATCAGCGGGGATGAGACGGACTCACATCGACCAGCGCCTAGACTGGCATATTCAAGGATTCGAACGTCACGTGCGTTGTCCATGGCGGCGGTCAAGCATGCGCGTCGAGCGGGGACTCTTCGTCCGTTTCGCTCACTTCACCGATAGCCAACCGTTCTTCCTGTCGCCGGGCCATATCAGCTTCCACTACTCTGGCTAGGATGAAGAATACACCATTGAACGCTTCGAGGTCTCCTGCATCACCAGATTCCTATAGCCAATCAATGAGCCGACTCTGCTGACCATCATCGATGGTTCATCGTGCCGGGGTTGTCTGCTCATCCTCCCACCTGGGCCTCAGGC
>JAGWBK010000089.1:0-2936 GCA_021295915.1 Dehalococcoidia bacterium | reverse complement strand
CCACAAGATGGCAGTCAGGACAATCCCTCCCCAAACCGCCCGAACTGTTACTAACATTCCACGCCCCAATTTACTTGAGGACTATTGTTCCCACATGGACATGGTAACAGCACAAGTGGGACTTGACTGTCTGTGTATTGACCGCGTGCTTTGGCACTTGTGGAAACGTCTAATAGGTATGCGATAAGGAACTGATCCTGAAGGGTAACCCCGGCCCAACTTGACATAGAATAACTAGTGCGAACCAATGGCGCGACGTCGAAATCCGCACTGTGGGATTGACCACAGATCGGAGCCGCCGGATTGCCGCTTTCCCAGCGCAATGCCGCAGGCCTCCGGGTCTTTCCCAACCACCGACCGGCGCTCGCCGGCCTGACGGATTCCGCACCCGCCGGAGACGATTTCCAGGCCACCGCGGTTGGGCCTGTACACCCACCTGCCCTGCTCGAAAGTGGTGGTTCCGACTGCCTCGATCCCAGGTGCGGGGTGTTTCCCACCAATGCGGGAAATGCGGCGATTTCGACGCCTGTTGGGGCCCCGTGAAGTGAGTGACCGGTCCGGTCAGTCACTTGAGTCAGAGGTGTCAGAAAGGAAGAACCGGGCGGCGGTTCGCGCCCTATGCGAACACTCTCCCTTTCCAGAGCTTGCCGTCCGGATCTGTCACCAAGTGTATCAGCGTTCGGCTCACCGGCTGACGAGCGCCTGATAGAATCAGGTGGCGGACACACCACACAACAGGCTGGAGAACATCATGGCTGCATCCGAGGCCACCGAGGCGATCAGGGTCAAGCTGAAGGAGTTGCTCGACGACAGGTTCGAGAAGGAGGGGTTCGAGTTCGGGCCGATAGTCGTGATGCCCTGCGTCGATGATGACGGCACCAGCTATCTCCAGTCATACATCGTCTTCAGCGGCGACCAGGACAGGCTGGACCCCACCTGGACGCTCAGGCTGTCCGACTCCCTGTGGGCACAGTCGCAGGAGCTCGGATACCCGGGCATACCGCTCCAGCTCTTCGTGGAAAGGTCGGAGTGGACGGATGAACTGCAGGAGTTGCTGACGTGAATCCCCAGGACCTGCTCACTCTGGCGGTCGAGCTGGCCTCAGGCAGTGGCCGTGGAAGACCGAGGCAGGTCGAATTGCGCCGGGCGGTGAGCTCTGTCTACTACGCGCTGTTCCACGCTCTTGCCAATAGCTGTGCTGACCTGCTCGTCGGCCGTAGGTCGCCGGCCCAGACCAACCAGGCATGGCGGCAGACATATCGGGCGCTGGACCACGGAGAGGTCAGACGTAAGTGCACCCGGGGGCCTGGCAAGCCCATTCTGGACGACGAGTTCCCCCGCGGCATTCGTGATTTTGCCAGGCAGTTCGTGAAGATGCAGGAGAACCGCCACAAGGCCGACTACGACCCGTTTTCTGCATTCACACGCTCAGGTGTCGAGCAGCTGATACGGGAGTCGACGGCAGCGCTTCAGGGATTCGAGGCCACTGACGACAGGGACCGTCGCGCATTCGCAGTGTTTGTGCTGTTTCCGCTCAGGAGGGACTGAATCAGCATCCTGGTGACTGTCCGCCTCGTCTGGCCCCCACGTTCGATCTTCGGATGATTTCGCCGCTCCCGCGAGGTGCGATATGACCGCGAACATGCCAGCTGGTGAGTTCAGTCTTCCCGACCCGCCCAGGGGCTGCTCCGACGAGGCAAACTGGGTTACCCACCTGTCCGTCAATGGCAACGTCTACTTCCTGGTTCAACACTTCGGACGCGAGGACACCACGATATATGGCGGACGGTTGTACATCGTGCCGGGGCCGGGCACGTCCTCAGATCACTGGCAGATCCCGGACCTTCTGATCGCCTTCGACGTCGACTCCAGTCTCTACTACCGCAGCAACGGGAACGTGATCTCCGAGTAGGGCAAGCCCCCTGACTTCGTGCTTGAGGTTGCGTCTGCGAGTACGGCCGAGAGGGATCTGGGCTCGAAGCGCGACGACTACGCCGCCTTCGGCATACCCGAGTACTGGCGTTTCGACGAGACGGGCGAACATTACGGTGAGCGCCTCGCCGGTGAGCGTCTTGTGGAAGGTGAGTACCGGCCGATAGAGATCGCCAATCTCGCTGGGGGCATCCTTCAGGGCCGCAGCGACGTGCTGGCCCTGGACCTCCGGTGGCATGACGGCCGACTGGAGTGGTACGCCCCCGGGACCGGTCGCCACATCGCTACCTTCGATGATGAGCGTGCGGCTCGGATACAGGCAGAAACCCGGGTCGAGCGTGCCGAGGCCCGCGCGGATACCGCCGAAGCCCGCAGCCGCCAGCTCGAGGAGGAGCTGCGACGACTGCGTGGCGAGTAGGGACCGCTAAAGCCCGAACCCGACGCCCTGCATGCTTCCACCGAGAACATCGCTGCCCCCCAAAGAGGCCGTTTTCACGCAGGTCGGCCTAAGATCGCGGCCCACAGAGCGAATTTAAGCTCCTGTTTCAGCGCCAGGGCTACCCACACTGCCTGAGAGCCCTGGAATGAACTCCCTAGCGCCCTGAGGTCGCTCAGGCGGCGGTCCTGAAGCCCGTCCTGGCGGTGGTTGCGGCCTCCATGCCGAGGCCGAACGGCCGAAGGAACTCACCGGCCCACCGGCGATTGGCGTACAGTGCGCTGACCGCCGTCTTCCAGCCCATGCCGCAGACCCTCAGGTAACGGGCCAGCAGCCGGTCGAAGCGCGTCTTTCTCAGGTGACACTCGCCACGTTGATGTCCAGCCGGTGGTCGAGCTCGACGGACGGCCCCGCACAGATCTCACACATCGTCCGCTGCAGCTAGCCGGGATGTTGACCAGATGCAACTGCGATGATCTATATGGGTCATCTGGGATCGAGTCTGACCCGTTGGGTAACTGGCCTAGATGCCTTTTAGATGATCTGTCGGCCCGTTCCCGGTATGGCC
>JAGWBK010000088.1:2416-5510 GCA_021295915.1 Dehalococcoidia bacterium | reverse complement strand
TCACCCCGAACCTGGGCTATGACCACAGCGACAACGGCAGCTCCCGCAGCCGTGTCGGTCTTGCCTACGCCTTCTCCAGCGACCTCGACAGGGACATCGAGCTGCGCCTGGATCTGACCCGCAGCGAGCGCCGTCAGGAGGACCCGGACCACAGCATCGAGCTGAGCGCCAGCCTGCGCTTCTGATCCTGGGCTGCCGATCGGCAGCCCGGTTCATTGGGCCGGGGCCGTGGCCAGTAGTGTTTCCCTGACGAGAGGGAGAAGCAATTGTTCAAGATGCCCCTGAAGTGGTTCTGGGGAGAGAAGCAAGCATGAGCCTGCTGGGATGTGGCGAGGGGACACTACGGTGAAGAAGTTTGAAAATAGTTGGCAGTGGACAGAAAACAGTCGTCAGGCTGTACAATTATATCAATCTTCAAAAGATTGATCCTGAATGCAGGTCGTTGGGGCATCAGTCATGAGCCGATCTTCATGGTACCATCGCTTCATCTCCCCGCTTACATCTTCTCGCCTTGCCAATGGGCGCGCCGCATCCCGCCAGCCCACTTCTACCTCCGACAGCTTCATGTCTTCATTGTCACTGGCCCGCATCACTGCGGGTATTCGCGATTCCGACTGGATGCAGGGCACGGGGCCTCGGTCTCGTCAAGGGCTTGTTGGGTGTGGTGATGGACAACCTGCATCGATGAGCTCCCTGTCAGATCAGTCAAACCATGCCAGCAGCACAATGTCCAGTAGCAATGCTCTGACTTCAACGTCGTCCTTCTCCTGGACACGTCACATCAACTTCTCCCGTCAGACTTTCAAGGCCTGGACATCTTTTTTTCTAACCTGTGCCGCTCCACCACTGGCTGCTCTCCTCATCCTCTCTCCAGATGTTCACGCTCAGTCTCTGGATCTCACTCCAGCAAGCCTGACAGTAGTCGAAGAAGGTGAGGCCAGCAGCTACACGGTGAAGCTCACCAGCCAGCCCACCGACACGGTGACGGTCACCGTCAGCACGGGCGCGGGTGTGACGGTGGATACCGATGCCAACACCGGCGGTAATCAGAACACTCTCAGCTTCACCACCGCAAGCTGGAATATACCACAGACGGTGGATGTAAGAGTGGACCAAGATGTCGATAATACCGTGACGCTGTCCCACACTGCCAGCGGCGGCGACTATGGCTTGGTGACGGCAAGCTTGAGTGTGCACGTTCAGAATATCTGTGAACGCATGAATGAATTGAGTTCTGATGGAAAAACTTGTACTCTTAACTCTGAAGGAATCACTTCATTAAATTCAGGTGACTTCGATGGGCTTTCTAATCTAGGAACTCTCTATCTAGATAGAAATGACCTAAGTAGCCTGCCGGAAGATATCTTCACTGGGCTCTCTAATCTACGAGTTATCTTTCTAACTGTAAATGACCTAAGCAATCTACCAGAAGATTTATTCGATGGACTCTCTAATCTACGCCTACTCGGGCTGAGTAACAATCCTCTAGCCAACCTACCAGAAGATATCTTTGATGGGCTCTCTAATCTACAAGTTCTCTATCTGAGTGGCAATAACCTGAGTAGCCTGCCGGAAGATATCTTCGATGGACTCTCTAATCTAGAGAGACTCTGGCTGACTGACAATGGCCTAAACAGCCTGCCGGAAGATATCTTTGATGGGCTCTCTAATCTAACACATCTCTATCTGTATGACAATGACCTAAGCAGCCTGCCGGAAGATATCTTCGCTGGGCTCTCTAATCTAAAATATCTCAATCTAAGTAACAATAACTTAAACAGCCTGTCGGAAGATAGCTTCGATAATCTCTCTAATCTGAAAGAGCTCAATCTGAGTAACAATGACTTAAACAGCCTGCCGGAAGATAGCTTCGATAGGCTCTCTAATCTGAAAGAGCTCAATCTGAGTGACAATGACTTAAACAGCCTGCCGGAAGATAGCTTCGATAGGCTCTCTAATCTGAAAGAGCTCAATCTGAGTAACAATGACTTAAACAGCCTGTCGGAAGATATCTTCGATGGACTCTCTGGTCTAGAAAGACTCTATCTACATGACAATGACCTAAGCAGCCTGTCGGAAGATATCTTTGCTGGGCTCTCCAATCTAGGAAATCTCCGGTTGCATGGCAATGACCTAAGTAGTTTACCGGAAGACTTCTTCGCTGGGCTCTCTAAACTAAAATATCTTAATCTGAGTAACAATGACCTAAACAGTCTGCCGGAAAATATCTTTGCTGGGCTCTCTAAACTAAAATATCTTAATCTGAGTAATAATGACCTAAACAGTCTGCCGGAAAATATCTTCGCTGGGCTCTCTGGTCTAAAAAGACTCGGGCTGAATGACAATAGTTTAATCTGTTTACCGAGGAGTCTACCGTTAAGTGTGACGGTCGATGTTGAGCTGCCGCGGTGTGGCAACCTCCTGCTGGTGCTCGCACCAACCTCACTGGTGGTAGCTGAAGGTGGAAGCGGCAGCTACACAGTGGCCCTTGGCAGCGAGCCCACCGCCGCGGTGACGGTCACCCTCAGCGCAGGCGCGGGCGTGACGCTGGATGCTGATGCCGCCACCAACGGCAACCAGAACACCCTCACCTTCTCCACCGCAAACTGGAGCACACCACAGACGGTGGTGGTGAGCGGGGAGCAGGACGATGACGCGGTCGATGAGACCGTGACGTTGTCCCACAGCGCCAGCGGCGACTATGGCTCGATCAGCGGGAATCTGGTAGTGACGGTGACAGATGATGAAACGGCCGCTCTGCTTCTCACACCGTCCTCACTGACGTTGGTCGGAGGTGGTAGCAGCAGCTATACGGTGGCCCTTGCCAGCCAGCCCACCGCTGCGGTGACGGTCCGCCTCAGCTCTGGCTCGGGCTCTGGCGTGACGCTGGATACCGATGCCACCATCAACGGCAACCAGAACACCCTCAGCTTCTCCACCGCCAACTGGAACACCCCACAGACGGTGGAGGTAAGCGTGGGGCAAGATGTCGATGACGCCGTGATCCTGTCCCACAGCGCCAGCGGTGGCGACTATGGTTCGATAACGGCAAACTTGCCTGTGAATGTTCAGAATATCTGTGAACGCATGGATG
>JAGWBK010000088.1:1736-2213 GCA_021295915.1 Dehalococcoidia bacterium | reverse complement strand
GAAATACTCTCTCTGAATAACAATGACCTAAGCAGCCTGCCAGAAGATAGCTTCGCTGGGATTTCTAATTTAAAGAAACTCTATATGCGTTACAATGATTTAAGCAGTTTACCGGAAGATGTCTTCGATGGGCTCTCTGCTCTACAAGAGCTCTCGCTGAGTGACAATGATTTAAGCAGTTTACCGGAAGATATCTTTGCTGGGCTCTCTGCTCTACAAGAGCTCTATCTGAATGACAATGAGCTAAGCAGCCTACCGGAAGATATCTTCGCTGGGCTCTCTGCTCTACAGACACTCAGGCTGAATGACAATAGTTTAATCTGTTTACCGAGGAGCCTACCGCTAAGTCTGCCGGTCGATGTTGAGCTGCCACGGTGTGGAAACCTCCTGGCGCTCACACCATCTTCACTGACGGTGGCCGAAGGTGGAAGCGGCAGCTACACGGTGGCGCTTGCCAGCCAGCCCACCGCCGCGGTG
>JAGWBK010000088.1:511-1331 GCA_021295915.1 Dehalococcoidia bacterium | reverse complement strand
CACCCCACAGACAGTGGAGGTGAGCGGGGTGCACGACAATGACGCAGTCGATGACTCCGTGACGCTGGCCCACAGCGCCAGCGGCGGCGACTATGGCTCGGTCACCGCAAACTTGAGTGTGACGGTCAGCGATGATGACAAAGAGCCCGCTCTGGTGCTCACACCAGAAAGCCTGACGCTGGCCGAAGGTGGAAGCGGCAGCTACACGGTGGCCCTCGCCGGCTCACCCACTGCCGCAGTGACAGTGACGGTCAGCGCAGGCACGGGCGTGACGCTGGATACCGATACCGCCACCAGCGGCAACCAGAACACCCTCAACTTCTCCACCGTCAACTGGAACACACCACAGACAGTGGAAGTGAGCGGTGAGCAGGACGATGACGCGGCCGATGACACCGTCACCTTGTCCCACAGCGCCAGCGGCGGCGACTACGGCTTGGTCACTGGGGATCTGGTGGTGACGGTCAGCGATGATGAGACAAACAACAACACAAACACGACGGCGGCGTTACCATCCTGGCTCACGGCTAGCGACACTCTGGAACCGCTCACGCTCTACGTCGGCGGCGAGGATGGCAGCAGGGACGGGCGCGATGCCTTCACCATGACCAATGTCAACGCTGGTGATATCACGTGGCGCTTTACGTCCAGCCACCCAGCCGTGGCATCGGTGCCAGAAGAGCCGACCAACAATCCCATTGTGATGGTGACACCGGTCCGCGAAGGCAAGGCGACGATCACCGTCAGGGCGGCAAGCGGAAATCGGAAATCGGATCCTGCATCCTTCCTGGTGACCGTGGTCACCTCCCCGGCGGAAGAA
>JAGWBK010000088.1:0-422 GCA_021295915.1 Dehalococcoidia bacterium | reverse complement strand
GCAGGGCCTGCCTCAGTTCCGCAGCTAGTGCCGATGGCAACAGTGCCATCAGTGGCAACAGCGCCATCGCTGGAAGCTATGGCAGCCATGGCGACAGCAGCGATCACCTCATCGCCAGCGACAGCTGGCAGGGGGAGAGCTGGAACACGGATCTCGCCGCCACGGGCCTGCGCGGCGTACCCCACGTCGGCCACCGGGACGAGGACAGCATGGACAAGACCTTTGACGATCTGCTGGAGCTGTTCCGAGGCCAGCCCCATTCCCTCCACCCCGCTGACTGGGCTGGGGAGTGTGGCAGCGGCACGGTTGGAGAGAAGAGCAGGCCATGGACCCTGTGGGCCGGTACGGACCTGCAGTGGGCCAGGGGCGGAACAGAGACCAGCGACTTCGACGGTGAGTGGCAGCTCTATTACCTCGGCGCC
>JAGWBK010000087.1 GCA_021295915.1 Dehalococcoidia bacterium | reverse complement strand
ACCCAGGGTCAGAACACCGACGCCGATGACGGCGTCGTAGCTGCCGGTGTCCATATCGAGGGGTTCACCCATGACCATCTGGTAGAAATTGCTGTAGACTCCCTTGCGGTCCGCCTCGTCCAGCATACCCTGGGACATGTCCATCGCATCGATGTTCGTGAACCCCAGGCGGTTCAGCTCGACTCCGACCATCCCGGTACCCGCTCCAGCGTCCAGCACTTTCGACTCCGTGGGAACGAACTGCTGGAACGTCTCCGCCGCAATCCTGGGCATGACATACCCGAAGTCCGACTCCAGGTCTTCATCGTATTCTTTAGCCCACTGGTCGTACCGCTCCTCGAGCTGTTGATTGTTCTCCGAGGCGTACACCCACTGGACTCTGTTCTCACTGCTTTCGATTTCGATAGTGCACCTCCCTTATCTGAGTGTGTTCTGGACCCATTTGGCCGTGACAGCAGCCACCTCTTTCAGGGCGTCCGACCTCGTCCTCCCTGACTCGGGCGGCAGATCGTAGTCGTGGTCTGCACCCTCAACAACGTGCAGGCTTGCGCGGCCATCCAGGTTGTCCAGGACGGTCTGAAGCTCCTGAACGTTGGCGTATTCCTCATCGCGGCCACCCTGGACGAACAGCATCGGCGCCGGGACCTGCGGGAGATGACCGACGGTGTCCTCAAGCAGCACTTGCCAGCGCATGGGGAAAACATACAACGCCACGCCGTGAATGTCAGACCAGTGCTCCTGCGACATGGCGAGAGATACGACCTGGCTGCTCATGGAGCGCCCGCCGAAAAACAGCGGCAGGTCAAGCGACAGCGACCCGGCAGCGGCCCTGGCCGTCCGTGTGGTCGCGAGGAGGACGTCCAGTGTGTCTATCTCATTCGGGTCGTAGGAAGTCATGCCCTCACTGTATGGAAAGTTATACCGAAAGGTCGCGATTCGCTGATCGGCAAGCGCTTCAGCCATCTCCACCATGAGAGGGTAGTGCGCCGGTGTACCGGAGCCATGGCCCAATACCATCAGCGCTACGGCATCGTCCGGCTCCACCAGGAACGTGGTGACTTCCGTACCGTTGGAAGACACAGCCATGCTGCTCTCTGTTACTTTTACGCCAGTCAATTCCGGTCCCTCCATCGCGAGTGGTACATCATAGATCGTACTCCCATCTTGCCAGGACGACCATTGATGACTTCGTGGTGTGTAGTCAGCATGAACCTCGTCCCCTGTGCTGCCTGCGATGTGCGGCTGCAGTTGAGGCAATCGGTCTCGCAGGATAGGATGCCCGTTGGAGGGTCAGTTTGATTGCCCTATTAAGGTCCCTGAAACCATACGTGATCGTGTTCACCGCCAGCGGGTGCACGCTCATCATCGAGATCGTCGCCGGGCGTATCCTTGCCCCGACGATCGGTGTGTCGCTCTACACCTGGACGAGCATCATAGGCATCGTGCTCGCCGGGATCAGCGTCGGCAACTACGTCGGCGGCAGGGTAGCAGACAGGTACCCGTCGCCGTCCACGGTGGGCCTGATTCTGTTCGCGGGCGGAGTCGCGAGCCTCGGAATACTGCCAGTGGAACACCTGGTGTCCGACAGGTTCCTGGTCCTTCCGATCATGCCGCGCATTGTGCTGCTGACCGTCGTGCTGTTCCTGGTCCCGGCCGTCATTCTGGGCATGGTGACGCCCGTGGTTATCAAGCTGCGCCTGGCCGACCTCGCCGAGACCGGCAACGTGGTGGGCAAGATGTACGCTGTCTCCACTGCCGGCAGCATCCTGGGGACGTTTCTCACCGGGTTCGTGCTGGTGCAGCTATTCGGTACGAGACTGGTCATCCTGATCGTCTCGCTGGTTCTGATAGCGATGGCGATTGCGTTTGGGAACCTGTGGCGGGTACGAATCGCCAGCGCGGTTCTAGGAGTAGCCTTCGTTGCGATTATCGCCGTGAGCATCGTCGGACAGGGACTGGAAAGCGATTGCAACAGGGAGAGCAACTACTACTGCATTAAGGTAAGGGCCCGCGACATCGAGGACCGGGAGGTACGGGTCCTCTACCTGGACGCGCTCGTCCACAGCTACGTCGACACCGACGATCCGCTATTCCTGCACTACTCGTACGAAAAGGTCTTCGGCGACCTCGCCACCATGGTCGCTCACAACGATCCTGATGCCGACACGCTGTTCATAGGCGGCGGGGGCTACACTATGCCCAAGTTCATGGAGACGAAGTTTCCCAAGACGAACCTGGAGGTCGTGGAAATAGATCCGGAGGTCACAGAGGTTGCTCACGAGTACCTGGCCCTGCCGCTCGATACGAGCATAATCACCTACACGGAAGACGCCCGGACCAGGCTGCAGAAGCTGCAGAAGGGCAAGTACGAGTTTGTGGTCGGAGACGCCTTCAACGACGTGTCGGTGCCGTACCACCTGACCACTCTTGAGTTCAACGAGATGGTGCGCGAGCTGTTGTCTGACGACGGCATCTATGCGATCAACGTGGTGGACAAGATGTACTCCGGCCGCTTCCTGCGGTCGGTCGTACACACTCTTCAGCGTGTGTTCCCTCACGTGTACGTCATGCGGGACGACTCCAGGTGGGACAGCGATGACCGGTACACGTTCATCGTAGCGGCGTCGATGGTGCCTATCGTCGCGGCCCAGGTGACGAGTGCCAACATGTTCGAGGGTAGAATAACCCCGGTAACCCAGTTCATGCCCGAGGACACGTTCGCGTCGTGGTTCGCGGACGAGCGCAAGGTGGTGCTGACCGACGACTTCGTGCCAGTCGACGGGATGCTCGCTCCGCTCTACCTGGAGAGCCGGACGCAGCGCGAATAGGGCCACTTGGCCGGACCAAGAGACCTCGCTGATGGACGACGTCTTGTTTCACCATCGGACATGACAGCGTCCCTGTATGTCGCGATTCCGACTGCCGGCCCGTAGCACGAACATCCCTCTTGGAGGACTGTTTGTGGCAGCCAGCACCAGCCTTGTTCCTTGAGTGGTAATCCACGAGTGATTTGTGTGCCCATGATATATAATGGCGACCCAGAAGGTGTTGGAGACTGGAAGGGAAGTGGGGTAGGAGATGCACCAATTCATAGCGCGCCGGATTGTGCTTGCGC
>JAGWBK010000086.1 GCA_021295915.1 Dehalococcoidia bacterium | reverse complement strand
TGGCGATGTTCAACCAGTTTGGCCCGGCGCTATATCCCAGAGCAATGCAGGTACGGGTCGAGATGCTCGACGCTCACCCGGGTAGCAATTGAGAATCCCCTGTAGACCGTCAGAGAAAACGGGGCACATCAGGGGATTAGGAAACCCGAGAGATTGAGCGGGCAGAGCGCACTGCCGGACCGCATCACCCACGACGTGCATATCATCGAGATGAACGGCGACAGCTACCGCCTCAAGGGCAGCCGGCAGAACGCTGTCTCATCGTATCCGGAAGAACCGGCCGACATTTAGAACACCGCAACCGCCAGCCACGCTCGATCCCCAGGTCGCCAGGCTGGTCAAAGCCGTCAGGCCAACATCCCAATGGTACGGTTTTCCGGGACTGTTGGAAAGGTTACCCAACTACGGTCGCGCAGGGTCTCCCGGCAGATTCAGCCACGACATTGGAGATGTCTGGCCACCGTCGTCAGAAAGACTCTCTGCAACGCATCGGCGAACCCGATGGGCATCCTCGCTCCGACGTCTTCCGCCTTATCGATAACCTGCTTTGATTCGCACAATAGGGTCATTACGTAATTCGCTCCGTTGGGTAGCATTTCGTTTGAGGCAATGCGATCAGTCGTGGCTTGTATCCGGCAGGTGGCGTCGGTAAGATAATTGGGCGGCCCGCTCAGTTTGGACTGTGGTGTGTGGGTGACATCGACACCCGTCGCCCACCCGCACTACGCGGCTCGTGTGCGTGCCACCCGAAGGACGTTCCCCCTAGTGTTTTGTGAAGTATGCGAAACACTCGGCCCGTAGGCTTTATGCTTACCTTGGATCGGTGAAGGAAACGCACGCTGTCGTCGGGCAGGCGTACAGTTCGCGGAAGCCTTGCGCCGATGCCCACCGCAGACCAGGCTCGGAGACGCAGTCGCGACGAAAGGTGCCCCATCATGGCTTATGAGTTCGATCTCGGTTCATACAGCCGGCCGATAACAACATCTTCGCCGGAGGCCCAGCTCTGGTTTGATCGGGGTCTGCTATGGACCTACGGATTCAACCACGAAGAGGCCGTCTTCTGCTTCAAGCAGGCAGCAGAAGCCGATCCGAAGTGTGCCATGGCGTATTGGGGTATCGCGTACGCCATGGGTCCCAACTACAACAAGCCGTGGGAAGCGTTTGATGAAGCGGAAACAGCGAAAACGCTCTCCGAGGCCTATGACGCGACGATGAGCGCCGCGGCGCTAGCGGGCCGCGGTACCCAGTCGGAAAGGGACTTGATTGAGGCGCTTCACCAGCGCTATCAGTCTGCTCAACTGTCGCACGATTTGCCCGCCTGGATTGATGACTTTGCCGCCGCCATGCGAGCCGTCTACCTCAAGCACCGGGAGGATGCGGATATCTCGGCGCTATTTGCGGAAGCGCTGATGAACCGCACGCCCTGGGCGCTCTGGGACCTGGCATCGGGCGAAGCGGCAGCGGGCGCCGACACCGAAGAGGTTAGGCAGGCGCTCGAAAGGGGTATGGAACGTCGCGCGAACATGGGCGCCCCGCCCCATCCGGGAATGTTGCACATGTATATCCACCTGATGGAGATGTCGCCCTTCCCGGAACAGGCTCTGCTCACCTGTGAACAGTTGCGGGGCTTGGTGCCGGATGCCGGCCATCTGCAGCACATGGCGACCCATATTGACGTGTTGTGCGGCGATTATCTAAGCGTTGTGAATTGGAACCAAGCAGCGATCCGGGCCGACCTCCGGTATCTGGATGCCAGAGGGCCGTTCAACTTCTATACGCTATACCGCTGCCATGACTATCACTTCAAGGCGTACGGCGCGATGTTCCTGGGCCAGTACCAATCGGCCATCGAGGCGGCTGAGGAGTTGATCGGTGCCCTCCCCGAGAACCTGCTGAGCGTGCAGTCGCCGCCCATGGCGGACTGGTTGGAAGGGCTGGTGCCCGTCAAGCAGCATGTACTCGTGCGGTTCGGGAAATGGCAGGAAATCCTTGCGCAGGAACTACCGGCGAATCCCGATCTGTACTGCGTGACCAGCGCGACCATGCGGTATGCCAGGGCCATCGCCTTCGCCACGCTCGGGGATGCGAAGTCGGCGGAGGCCGAAGCGGAGGGGTTCGAGCGGGACTTTGACCGTGTGCCGGAGAGCCGGTATCTGTTCAACAATTCCTGCCGCGATATCCTGGCGGTCGCACGGGAGATGTTGCTCGGTGAGCTCGATTACCGGCGGGGTGACATCGAATCGGGATTCGTGCATTTGCGTCAGGCAGTCGCCTTAGACGACAACCTGCCCTATGACGAGCCTTGGGGCTGGATGCAGCCGGCCCGGCACGCCCTCGGCGCCCTCCTGCTGGAACAGGGGCGTGTGGCAGAAGCCCTCGCCGAGTACCGGGCTGACCTCGGCTTCGACCCGGTGCTCAAACGGTCAAGTCAGCACCCCGACAATGTCTGGAGTCTGAGCGGCTATCACGAATGCCTGGAGCGAACCGGCCAGCACGAATTGGCGGCGGTCGCGAAGCAGCGTCTCGACCTGGCCCGGGCGCGCGCCGACGTGCCGGTGCAGGCGTCCTGTTTTTGTCGGCTTGAGAGCGCGGGCTGAGAGCGGCGCAATGTGCGCCGGTAGGCTCACCGAATCTACGGTTCCTACCATGATTCCCGCTAATGCCGGTGCGTTCGCGGCGATCCGCGAATTGCTCCGTGAGCGCGTCGTAGAGGAAATCAAAGGCTGTCGCCGAGGGGGTGCAGTGACCTGCCCCCGGTGGCGGTGACGCGGTTTACGTTAGCCCGGCCGTCGCTGGGACGGCGGCCTGCTCGCAAACTATGATCCAGAGCAAATACGGCCCGCTCTCACCACGGTCAGCAGGCCATTTGCCTCCGCTATGTACTTGTTTGAGACGCCTCGGCTTGGCTTGATATGGTCGATTTGAGGCGCTTGGGGAGTTTGCAAACACGCCCTAGTCCTGCTGGTTCCCTGTTGCCTCTTGGCGAACTGAGCCATGAAACGTGAGATATCTGACCACAGTCGTCGGAAAGAAAGGCTCGCTGTAACGCATCAGCGAACCCGATTTCAGTATCCATCTTTCCACCATAGTCTTCCGCCTTATTGATACTCTCGTTGGTTC
>JAGWBK010000085.1 GCA_021295915.1 Dehalococcoidia bacterium | reverse complement strand
GTGTATGCTGCCATGGTCAGGCTGATGCTACGCCGACTGACCCACCCAGCGTGAAATCACTTCTCAGACACCCTCTTAGCTCGCGCATTGGCCGGGTCAGCACAGTTGCCGGAACCCATTGAGAGTGCTCTTAAACAGCTTGAGTTTGACCTCTCTGAAGCAGGCAGTGGGCTCATGGATGACCTCGTGCAAGTCGCCGTAAACTCTTGGGAAAGTCTACGCATGGCCTCTAGCCGTCGACCCTGGCGTTTGGCTGCGTTACAATTCCGACGCTTAAATGGGTCGGTCAGGGGAATGTCCGTTTCTGAGGGCGCCATTAGAGAATTGTCTGACGCCGTAGACCGTAGATCGGACGACGCCTTAATCAACGTGGACTACACTGGCCTAGGCGCAATTAAGGTCATGAACTATCATCAGACGAAGGGTCGCGAGGCTGACACTGTGATCCATGTGTTTCGGTCCGATGACTATTTCGGAAGAGAAGGAGAGCCTTTTGAATCAGCGTCCAAACTGCTCAATGTTGCAATATCCCGGGCTCGTCAACGTGTCATCATTATTCTTCCCTCCACTCCCCACTCGCTCGTAAAGCCATTCATACAACTCAGGAATTTGTGAGAGCTTTCAAAGCACCTATTCTCGAAACGAACTCGGGCACCAATGTTAAGGGGCAGTCACGAACTACAAGGGTGGTTGGTGTCATTCGGTTGCTATTACTTTAGTAGCGCTTCAAGCAAATGGCCAGCACCACCCAACTAAGTGCAACGAGCCTACTCTGTTGACCTCCCCCCTAGCTTGGGTACTTGCTGAACATGATGAAGCCGTTGCTGTCGGGGGTGTTGCAGCCGGCGAGGGCGGTCTCGGCCTTTACTGTTACCTGGCGGGCGCCTGCGGTGCCTCGGAGCTGCTGGATGCTGTCGGCGTAGAGGACGGCGCGGTTGCGGCCGGTGCCGTTGTTGCCTCCGCTGGAGAGGAAGGGGTGCGGACCCTCGACCCTGATGTCTTCAGCGTAGAAGTCGTGGGCCTCCCCCCACTTCACGCCGTGCCACTGGAAGCCCTCCAGGAACTGCTGGGTGAACGTGAGATAGCCGTCGTACGGGTTGAAGATGTCGACGTCGTTAGGCCCCAGTCCTGAGCCCTCCCACATCTTTCGTGCCATGCTAGCGACCGCCTCCTGATGCTCGTCCAGGGTCGCCATGGTGCTCCTGCCCCTGCTGTTCTGCTGCGCATGGTTGAGGACGTAGACCGGCTTCTGCCTCAGGTCTCTGGCGCGCTCAGCGGTGGTGAAGATGAAGGCTGCGCAGGTGTTGACCGGCCTGTCGCAGTCGTAGATAACCAGTGGCTCCTCGATGACTCGTCCGTTCAGGTAGTCCTCGCGGGTGAGCTGATAGGGCTCGTGCAGGGCGTAGAACCCCCAGGGCGTCTTTAGGCCGTTCCTGCGCAGGTTCAGGCAGAGTGGCGCCAGCCCGTCGTGGGTCTTGCCGTACTTCTGGCAGTACTGGAGGAAGACCACCAGGTTGTTGAACATCGCGCCGCTCTGGTATCCCCACGGAAGAGAGAAGGCGCTGTTGCCGTGAGCCTCCTCGCTGACGTTCTGAGGGTTGTTGTGCCCGTACCGTCCTGAGAGGTTGACCATCGGGTACCACACCAGGGCGGTCTCGCACAGACCGTCGCCGACCGCCTGGGCGGCCATCCCCATCATCGGGCCGATGTAGGGCGCGTCGGATTCGAGATGCTTAACGTTCTTGAGACCCAGCTCCCTCTGTATCCACTCCGCCGAAGTGTAGGTCAGGCCGTCTTCGGTGTCGTAGGGAGGGTCGAAGTATGGTCGAGGCGCCCAGGTCTGCTCGGCGCGGGTCTCCCGGCTGGTGATAAGCCCGTCGATGTCGTCGAGAGACAGGCCAGCGTCGGCGATTGCACTGAGGCACGCCTCCTTGGTCAGGCCGCCGCAGCTCCTGTCCATAGAAACGCCGTCCCAGCGCCGGTCCATGTGGGACTGTCCCCAGCCCACGACAGCGACCTTGCCCCGGTGCTCCCAGACTCCCATGCCTTCCTGGTCTCTCATCCAACCTGTGTTACTAGCCATGTCTGCTCCCTTTTGTTATCTGCGTAGACGAAAGTCCTGTCTCCCTCAGGGAGAGCTTGAAGGGGTAGGTAGACCGATAATTCGTTCGTCCTGAGCTTGTCGAAGGACACTCCTATCTCCTGGATTGCCGAGCGGCGAGCCACTTACGTGGGTTCCGGCCTCCGCCGGAATGACGATTTGCGAATACCTACCCCTGTCAGCCCCCAGGAGAGGGGGCCGTTGGTTGGTGTTCGTGCTTGTTTGGAGCCCTTTAGCAACGTATGTCAGCTCTGAGTGGGAGGGGGCCTGTTGAAGGTGGGTCAGGTGACCACCTGCCACTCGTGGACAAGCTGGCCGGTGCTCGTCTCTTCGAAGATCAGTTCCACCTGTGCTCCGACCGGGACCTCGCCTGGAGGGGTGCCGGGAAGGTTGGACAGGAAGTTGATTCCCGGGTCCTCGTCGAGGGTTATCACGGCGAAGTTGATGGGCTGCGCAGACTGGAACCCCCTGATGCGGGAGTCGCGTATCACCATGTACACATCGATGTGTCCCTTGCCCTCGACCTCTCTCCACTCGAAAGTGTCGGCCGATCCACACTTGTCGCACCCTGGCGTGGGCGGATACTGCAGCCTCTCGCACATGGTGCACATCTGCAGGACAAGCCGCCGCTCGTTGCAGGCGTCCCAGAAGGGCTTTGTCAGCTCGTTGGCGACCGGTGCGGGCCTCTCCAGGCCTGAGATTATTGACATTTTTCTCACCTCAGATTTGTCTGAGAAGGTGGTTCTTCATGCCTCCTCTCCCTTGACGGGCTGACAGGGATATGTATTCGCTAACCGTCATTCCGGCGAAGGCCGGAACCCACGTTAGTGGCTCGCCGCTCGGCAATCCAGGGGATCGAAGTGTCCTTCGACAAGCTCAGGACGAACGAATTGTAGGCTTACATACCCCCATCTGCCCACCAAGGGAGAAGGGATTTTTCAGATACCCTCTTACCTCGACTTTGTACAAAAGCTAGACAGAATATGAAAGCGGGGTAAGCTGGGCGGACCAAACCATCACGAGAGGTACCGC
>JAGWBK010000084.1 GCA_021295915.1 Dehalococcoidia bacterium | reverse complement strand
CACCAACGCGATAAGCTGATCCCGTTCAGACGGGGACAAGCTTGTGGAACTGCACATAGCCAAAGTCTAAACCAGCACCTAGCGCTCCCCGCAACCCTCTACGGGCCACTAAACCGCCAATCAATGACAAAATTCCTAACCTTCGGCGAGACCCTCGTACAGCACAACGCCGACTACCTCGGCCCGTACGACCCCGACGGCAGCTACACCCGCCACGTCGCAGGAGCCGAGTCCAACGTCGCCATCGACCTGCGCAAGCTGATGCCCGACGAAGTGCGCGCCATCTGGGTCAGCCGCCTTGGAGCAGACGACGACGGCGACAGCATCGCCGCAGCGCTGACCGGCCACATAGAGGTCCACGCTCCACAGGCGCCGGGAGAGTTCACAGGTATCCAACTACTGAACCACCTCGGAGGCGGCGAGGTCATCCGCAGGTACAGACGCGCCGGCAGCGCAGCCAGCAAGCTGACCGCTGAGGAGGTGCTTCCCCACCTGGAGGACGCCGACCTGCTCCACGTCACCGGCATCACCCCCGCCCTGAGCGACACCTGCCTTGAAACGACCCTCGCAGTCATGGCCGCAGCCCAGCAAATGGGCATCCCCGTCAGCATGGACGTCAACTACCGCGAAGCACTATGGACTCCCGACGAGGCCCGCGCCGTCTGCGACCGGATGCGCGAGCACGCAACCCTGTTCAAGGTCGGCCACGACGAGGCCGAGACGATCTGGGGCGGCGAGGTGACAGCGTCCGAGCACGCCCGCCGTTTCGTAAGCGGCAACACACGCCTGGCCATAGTGACGACCGGTGACTCAGGCGCAGTCGCGTTCGACGGCGTACAGCTCGTCGAGCATCCCGGCTTCACCGTCGAAGTCATCGACCCTGTCGGAGCAGGTGACGCTTTCGTGGCCGGAGCCCTCGCCGGCATCTTCCAACAGGGCTCGATGCTAGACTTCCTCGCGCTGCCACCCAACGAACGCGCAGACTTCCTTCATAAGGCACTGGAACTCGGCAACGCCTGCGGCGCCCTGGTCTGCACTCGCCACGGCGACACCGAAGCCATGCCCGATATGTCCCAGGTGCGCGACTTCATCGTCGCAGGATAGATCAGTAATGCGCGGCGAAGAAGGCGATAGCCCCGACTATGGCCAGGTAACGTGCGGCGCATGTCACCAGACAATGGTGCCACGATTCGTTTCAGATAGCGTGTACCCACAACTTGGTCACTTGGCCTGCATCTACTGCGGTTCCATGGTCAGGCGTAGGGATACCACTCAGGGCACTTCAAAGCCGGAAAACCGCAGGATCCCTGACATCATCCTGATCGGAGTGGTGGCCACGCCCGTTGTTGTAGCCGTGATCGCCATTGCGCTGTACCTGCTATGAGATGCTGATACGGTGCGCCCACTGAAGACGTCCTTACCGGGAACGATGATCCGCCAGCTCACCCGCCCCGCTGCTGGATGCGCACTCACATGTCCTGAGGCCGACTGATCTATTGAATACCAGCGTCTAGCGACTTGTGACTGTTGCCGCCTACACGATAAGGCTTAGCTCCTGTGTCGCGGCCTTACTGGGTCAGAGTCGGTCTCTGGTGGGATTGCCCAGGGATCATCGCCGGTAAGCTCCAATATTCGCTGGTGGAGCTGCTCCAAATCACTCGTGATGTCGTTTGCCATCCGTACGAAATCGGTAACCGGGTTCAGCACCTGTCCGTACCGAGCGGCTCCGGGGTAGCCACTGAGTTGCCGCAGGTCACTTTGGAAGTGCCAGTCCCCTTCGCTATCACTCTGCCGGATGGCGTCTGCCAGCTCCGTCAGGTCATGTCGGTGTGGATACTGGTTCCCCAGCGCCGAGATCAGGGCCTTCATGCCGTTTTCCAGCGCCTGGTGTGCCTGAAAGACAACGCCCCTGTCTTGCACACCCGCGTCCAACATAAGGTTTAGATTTCGGTAGTGCATATTCGCATCGGCGATGCGCCGGATGCGGTCCTCGCGCTCCGCGGCGGCGTCAAACTCATGCCCGATATTTTCTTCGGGATTCCGAGTCAACTTGATCCCCTCCCGCGAAGCGATGGCTGCCACGTTGTTGATGCTCTTGGAGCGCCTGCTGTATTGCTTGGTAGATAGCAGCACCAGATCGATTGCAGGACTTTCCGCATACGTACGACCCAGAATCTTCTCTGCGGAGGCGGCTATTCTGCTCTCATCAGTCTGGGTGGGCGGTTCCTCAGTAATGACCATGATGTCGATGTCAGAACGGTCGGACCAGCCCTCCCGGGATCGAGAGCCAAACAGAATTACACACTCCGCGTCGATGAGATCATGCACCGCTTGGGCAACAGATACAGCCCGGGGGTCGTGACCCTGGTTGACGTTTATCAGGGTGATGTCTGGGGCGGTGGTCATGTTAGTGTTTATCGTCTCTAATCCAGCGTCCACTGTCCAGCGGATTCAGATGTCCGGATACTAATTCCAAGGTGCCTGGGAAGGCCACAATGGCTTCAACCTGAGTCGGAGGCCGTAGTCACCCGCCCCGCTGCTGGATCCGCGCCCACGTATCTCGCAGCCCGACCGACCGGTTGAACACCGGCGTCTCAGCCGTCGAGTCGCGGTCCTTCACGAAGTAGCCGACACGCTCGAACTGCAGCGGCTCGCCAGTCTGGATGTCCGTCATCGACGGCTCCAGCTTGCAGCCGGCCAGCACGGACAGCGAGTCAGGGTTGATGAAGTCTGTCCAGGTCTTGTCCTCAGGGACGTCGTGCGGATTGGGCACGGTGAACAGGCTGTCGTACAGCCTCACCTCGGCGTCAATGGCATGTGCAGCCGATACCCAGTGCAGCGTCGCGCGCACCTGGCGTCCGTCCGGCGCCGAGCCGCCCCGAGTCTCCGGATCGTACGTGCAGCGCAGCTCCACGATCTCGCCCGAGTCGTCCTTGATCGCCTCTTCGCACTTGATGAAGTACCCGTACCGAAGCCTCACCTCGCGTCCCGGAGCAAGCCGGTAGAACCTGCGCGGCGGGTCTTCCATGAAGTCGTCTCGATCGATGTACAGTTCACGTGAGAACGGCACTTTTCGTGAGCCTGCCGATTCGTCTTCAGGATTGTTGACCGCATCGAGGTGGTCCACTTCGCCTTCCGGGAAATTCTCGATTACGACCTTCAGCGGGTTCAGCACGGCCATACGCCGCTGAGCGCGCACGTTGAGGTCTGTGCGCAGGTGGTGTTCCAGCAGACCCATCTCGGTGAGCGCGACCGAACGACCGTATCGCCTGCGGCGTGTACCCGCGTCTGCGAAGTCCTGCGATTGTGGGCATCCGCGGATCGTCCCAGCCGTCGACGTGATTGTCCTCGACCAGCGTAATCAGCCGGCGCTTGCTCAGCACCGTGTGCGTGATGTTGAACCGCGCAAACTCGATCTGCTGCGGGTGGTAGACATCTAGCTCGTCTAGGAACCAGTCATACAGCGGCCTGTGGTCCTCGTACTCCATCGAGCACAGCGAGTGAGTGATGCCCTCCAGCGAGTCTGAGATCGGGTGCGCGTAGTCGTACATCGGGTAGATGCACCACTCGTCACCTGTCTGATGGTGATGCGCCCTGCGGATGCGATAGATCGTGGGATCGCGCATGTTCATGTTGGGCGATGCCATGTCTATCTTCGCCCTCAGCACGCACGTCCCGTCCTCGAACTCGCCCGCGCGCATCCGCCTGAACAGGTCCAGGTTCTCCTCGACCGACCTGTCCCGGTACGGACTGTTGCGCCCCGGCTCGGTCAGAGTGCCTCGGTACTCGCGGATCTGCTCGCCGGTCAAGTGGTCGATGTACGCCTTGCCAGCCAGTATGAGCTGCTCGGCGAAGTCGTAGAGCTGCTGGAAGTAGTCGGAGGCATACAGCTCACGGTCGCCCCAGTCGAACCCGAGCCAGCTCGTGTCTTCCTTCTGAGACTCGACGAACTCCTCCTCTTCCGCGAGCGGATTGGTGTCGTCGAACCGGAAGTTGCAGATGCCGTCGAAGTCCTTC
>JAGWBK010000083.1:612-7218 GCA_021295915.1 Dehalococcoidia bacterium | reverse complement strand
CCCCGCCACCCCCATCCTGTCCATCCCGGTAAGTGTCCCACGCCGCATTGACACCCTGCCTGCCCGCGCCTAGCCTTACCGGCCAACGGACCGCACTATGACTACGCGCACCACATCCGCATCGCGCCTCGCCAGGGCAGGGGCAGCCCTGCTCCTGCTGCTGGTGACGCTGGCCGCCTGCGGCTCGGACCCCACCGCGACACCGGCACCGCAACCCACCCCAACCCCGGAGCCGGAGCCCACCGCCACCCCGAAGCCAGCCTCGGACGGCATGGCTGCCGGGGCCTGGCGCACCGACATCGCCGTCGGCTCCGACCACGGTGACCGCGCCGCCAACGCGTCGATAACGCTCCCGGACGGCTCCACCGGCACCCTCGAATCGGCCGCCGGCTCTACTTCTTCGCTACGTGGTGACCGTCCTGCCGCGGCGAGGCTCGCACGCTGGACGCCCTCTACGACGACTACAAGGGAGACGTCGAGTTCATCCACGTTGCCTTCAACGAGGACGCTGCGAAGCTGGACTCATACGCCAGAGGCGAGGGCTACGACTGGATCTTCGCCGAGGCCGAGCAGGGCACACAGCAGGCCTTCAACATCCGCTCGCAAGCGACGTACGTCGGCATCGGGCGCGATGGCACCATCGTCGCCAGCAGCGGCGGCGGCTCCGGCAAGGACCAGTTGAGCGACACGTAGCCCCCGTCGTTCCTGCGGAGGCAGGAACCTCGCAGCCCCTGTCCCCGCTTATGCCCTGCGCCCCTTCCCGTCATGCCGAAGGCTGCGGGCCTCAGTGGTAGACCACCCGTCACTGCACCAACCCGGGCAGCCACAGGATGATCTCGGGGAAGATGACCACGATTGCCATCGCCAGGATGTTGATCAGTACGTAGGGAACAGCCGCCCAGTACATGTCTATCATGGTCGGCTCGTCTTTGGTCGTTCCCGCGACGACGCTCTTCAGCACGAAGAGCGTGAGGCCGAAGGGCGGAGTGAGTCCTCCATTGTTCAGCCCCATCATGAACAACACCCAGAACCAGATGGGGTCGAATCCCAGAGCGGTGGCGATCGGCCCGAAGATAGGTATGGCAACGACCATGATTGATACCGAGTCGATGAAGAAACCGAGGACGAATATCACCAGGTGCATCACCAGCAGAATGACGAGTGGTGATACGTTCAACTCCGACACCAGGCGTAACAGGCCGGTTGTAGCGCCACTGAGCGCGAGTACCTGACTGAGCGCAACGGCGGCGGCGATGATGAGGAAGATCATCCCCGAAACTTTCGTCGCGCCCATCACGGACTCGCGGATCACTTCGAATGTAAGCCGCCGGTAGAGAGCGACCACCGCAACCGCGGCGAGGGCGCCGGTGGCGGCAGCCTCGCTCGGCGTCGTTATTCCGAGGAGGATGAACCCCATGACCATGAAGACGATCAGAAACATGGGCGAGAGCTTGGCCGCACCGGCGATCTTCTCGCTCCAGGGAGCGGTGGTAGCACTATAGGTTGGGGCCAGTGCCGGATTGAGCTTGACCCGTACCGATATGTAGATGGCGTAGAGGGCCGCCATAAGCAGACCCGGCATAAGCCCTCCGATCAGCAGTCGGCTAATCGATACCTGGGCGAAACTTCCTGCCAGCACCATGAGTGCGCTCGGCGGAATGACTGAAGCCAGCGTACCGATCGATGCGATAGTGCCCAGACCCAACCGCTTGTCGTAGCCACGATTGGCCATCTCCGGGTAGAGAGTCGTACCAAGCAGCGCGGTGTCAGCCAGGCCTGCGCCGCTCAGAGTCGCTAGTCCTGTCCCCGCGGCTATCGAGACGAACAGGAGACGGGCACGGAGTTGCCCGATCCATTTGTCGATGACGTCGATGATCATCGCGATGACCCGGGACTGGAACAGTACCTCGCCAAGGAGGAAGAACATGGGGATGGCAACCAGGGTGAACGACGAGACCGAGGAGAAGATGCTGCCGGGTATGACTACAAGGCCCTTCGTTCCCGCAGCGACGAGCAGCAGCCCGATTATGTTGGCCCCCGCGAAGGCGAAGGCGACCGGAAGGCCCATCACCATGAAGAAGACCAACAGGGCGAGAATGACGATAAGGAAGCCCCACCACTCCATTCGCGCTGGACGGGCCGGGAGCCGGGGTCATCTCGGCGCCTTCGCGTGTGCCAGATGGGCAGTGAGGTTCCTGACGCTCTCGGTAAGCATCCGCAGAAATTGGATGGTCATGAGAAGCATCCCGAAGGGCATAACCCACCATATCCAGAATTCAGGGAACTTGATCGTGCGAAACAGTATGGTGCCGTCCTGATAGAGGTCCCAGGTGGCAACACCGGTACGGTGGAAGATGACGGCGCTGATGACCACACCGATCAGCATGACTACGGGACGGAGGAGCAACGCCTTGGTCTGGCTCAGCCGCTCGGTCACGACGGTCATGCTCACATGACCGCCTTCACGCAGTAGCCAGGGCGCGCTCAGGAAGGTGATGAACAGCAGCGCGTACTCACTGAAGTCCGTCACCCAGGACGTTGGGTTGTTGAGCACGCGCCGCATGAACACCTCGTAGCCGATGCCGACAGCCATGAGGCCGACCAAGGTGCCGCTGAGGTACGCGCAGATCTCAAGCAGGTGGTCGAACCACCTGCTTGAGATTCCGCCAACCATCCTAAGCGCTAGCACGGGTGGTGTGCCTCACGGCGAATCATGCCTCTACGCCTACCCCGTCAAGCAGCTCAGAGCTTCCTCTATGCGCGAAGCGTACGCGGGGTCTCGAGGTTGGCCTCGTAGAACGTGCTGTTCCACAACTCTGCGTCCGCCCCGGTAAAGACGACCTCCTCGAGGCCGGCAGCGAGTAGTGCCTCTCGCTCCCTGTCGGAACTCGCGAGGCCCGCCTCACGGCCGGATACCTGAACCTCGCGGATGGCCTCGTTGATGATGTCCTTCACGTCACTTGGGAGCGCGTTCCAACTGTCTTCGTTCGCGAACAGCGCGGACGTCACCTCTGTCAGGTCAGGCTTGATCATGTACTTCAGTACTTCGCCCAGCCCCAGGGCATCGGCTCCGACTCCGCCGAACATGATGCCGTCGATGACGCCCTTCTCAAGGCCGGAATAGATCTCCGGAACCGCGATGGTCACAGTCTCGCCGCCCAACGTCTCGACGAACGCCTCGTAGGTCCCACCCGAAGCGCGTAGCTTCAGCCCGCTGAAATCAGGAGATGTCATCGGCTTGGTGGTAAATACCTTGTTACCGAATCCCATTGGGAACTCTCCCAGCATCTTGACCCCTATGTGCTCGGAGTAGAGGTCTTCCAGGGCGCCCGAGAGCCCGCACTCACGTCGCTCTTCCGCGGAGCCCCTTGCGAGCGACGACGAGATGACGAGGCTCGATGATCCCGCGTGATAACCGGCAGTCGAGAAGTTCAGGTCGAAGAGGCCGTCCTTCACTGGCTGGAGCTGCTGGAAGGAGGGCACCGCTTCCGGCCCGACCTTGTTGATCACTACTCGGTCTCCCCCTATCCGCGCTATCGCGTCAATGACCGGGTCTCCGGATACGACGGTCGCCTCCACTCTCCTGTCCCAAGCCATGATGACGTTCAACTCCACGGGCTCGGGAGGCGGCGTCGGCGTCGCGGTAGCTCGAGGCACCGGCGTCGGTGTGGCTTCTTCTCCGCATGCGGCGAACAGCCCCACCAGCATGACGATTACCACTGTTAGGAAGAGAACCCTTCTCGACATGACAGCCTCCTTCTCCCCACGGAACCGCGGGGCAGGTCACACCCGCTTAGCACCGAACCATTCGACATAGTCCCGTACGCAAGCCGTAAGATCGAAATCAGGTTCGTATCCTAGGACCGCTCGGGAGCGGTTTAGGTTTAAGGCCACCGCATTGAACATCGCAGCGCCACTCGGGTCCGGCGGTGCGATGCTCGTTTTCGTCTCCGGCACAACGGTGGCTATCGCGTCGGCCAGCTCCTCTGCGCTCGTTATCCGGCCCATGCCGATGTTGAATACCCGGTCGGTGAGGTCGTCAGCCCTCAGGGCGAGAACTGTCCCGCGGGCTGCGTCCTTCGAATAGACCCATTCCAGTGAGCGTGAGGGCACTTCGATCTCACCCTTCAGAAGGGCGCCCTCCACGAGGTCGCGGAACATGTTGCTGGGCCCCCCGCCGCCGCGACCGCTCCATGGACCAGCGATGGCCGCGTAGCGCACGGCGCGGACGTCTACGCCGCACCAGGCGGTGTAGTTGGCCGCCAGGCTCTCGACCGCCTGCTTGGTCGCTGCGTAGAACGTCGAAGGCCGGGGGAACGCCTCCTCGAAAGCCGGGTCGCCGGAGTCGCCTCCGCCTGTCAGGCTCTGGGCCAGTACACCGGAGCTCACGACAACCACTCTCTCGACGCCCATCGTCCGAGCGGCTTCGAGCACGTTGACGGTGCCCATGATGTTGATCTGGATCGCCCCATAGGGGTTCTGCTGAGCGCCGATCGTGAGCATCGGGTACGCGGCCGTATGAACGACGCGGTCGGCCTTGCTATCCCGAAGGGCCTTGGCGATGCTGAGGGGGTTCAGGATGTCGCCCTGTACCAGTTTGAGCCGGCTGACGTCCACGTTCTCGGCGAGGCACTCCGGCTGGGGGGCATAGTCCAGCACCGTCACATCCTCGCCGTCACCGACCAGGATATTCGCAATCTGAGAACCGACCAAGCCTCCTCCAATCAACAGAACCGGCATGCGAGTCCTCCGTACTGAGCGGTACAGTTAGAGCCTGTAGAACCGCTTGGCGTTGCCTCCCAAGACTGCGGTCTTCTGGTCGTCCGAAAGCCCATCGTCCGCGATAGTCTCCTGTATCTCGTCCATGGCAGATTGGAAATCGACCTCGTGGGGATAGTCGGACGAATAGGCGAATGGCTCGATTCCGACCCGGCCGGCCAGGTACGGCAGCGTGGGGTCCACGCCTTCGCAGCCGATGAGGAGATTGCCGCTGGCGAGGTACTCTTCCACCGGGCGAGGAGGCGCCCCGGAAAACTCGGCGGCCCGCTGGATCCGGTCCAGAGCCAGGGCCACCCAAGCGCAACCGCCTTCCAGGAACGCGACGCGCATATCAGGAAAGCGTTCGAAGACGCGGTCGTAGATAAAGGATACGAAGGCGTACAACAACGGGACCGGATGATGAACGATGCCGGATGTCGTGAGGTCGGTGAACGAGTCGATGCCGATCCCGACGTTTGAGCCGCCGTGGACGGCGAGGATGCAGCCAAGGTCTGAGGCCTCCTGGTACACAGGCCAGTAGTACTCGTGCCCCAGGTGGAGATCGAGACCTGTCGAAGGGAGCATCGCGCCCAACAACCCTAACTCCTTGACGGCGCGCCGAAGCTCGAGCGCTGCGCGGTTAGGGTCTTGCATCGGGATCAGTCCGATGGGATGGATGCGGCTGTCATACCTTTGGTAGCAGTCCGCGACGTAGTCGTTGTACCCGCGGCACAGACCTACAACGTAGTCTCTGTTTCTCAGCTTGCCTACCTGCAGTCCCTCAGTTGTGTAGACGACCGTCTCTGCCATGCCTGACTGGTCGAGCAGTGCCTTCCAGTCCTGGGCGGAGCCCATGCGGTGATCGCTCGCGTTGATGCGTTGGCGACGTGCTGTCGCATGGTCGCCGGTATCTACCTTGGTGAAGTGCAACCCGTCGAGTGTCCCAAAGAGACTCCTCCTGCTCAGTTCGATGATCGTTCCAATGCCACCGGTCCCCAGCGCCGTATCCCTGATGGCTGGGTCGAGGAACTCCGCCATCTCCTCGATCGATTCGATGATGTGCCCATCCGAATCCACTATGGTTGGCGCGTTGTTGGTTGTCATCGGAATACCTCAGTCCCCCAAGCCGACAGGCATGGGGCACAAGCTCGTCCTTGCGGGTCCTTCCTGACCATTCCCACCCGAAACTGGTCAGGGCACGGTAGCACCGCGACGCATTAGCGTCAAACTCTAGGCTCGAAATGTACGTGAATCGGCATAATCCTGAGAAGTAGATCGGAAACAGACGATTCTCTCGCTTTCTCTCTCTGACACCCGCCCCTTACGCGAACGCCCCATCCCCGCGTACGCTGGTTGCATGACCGTCATCCCGGCAGCACCCATAGACTGCGTCTATAGCTAACGGCGCAGCTATAGATTCGCTCTATGGCTCCGGCACGAAAAAAGTGATTTCGATGGACATCTTGGACACCTTGGTCGCGGGAAGCAGGCCTTGGCCTTGTAACACCCCTGACCAAGGCGTCCAAGATTTCCAGATCGCCATGGCGATTCACTCCTACGGCGACGACCAAGGGGTCCAGAATCCCGGCAGGTTGGACACCTTGGTCGCACCTCTTCCCCGCTCCGGCGGCAGCCGGTCTGCGCCCTCTCCCGAGGGGAGAGGGCGGGGTGAGGGTGAAAGGTTGGCGAACGAGGCGCATCTGCGATAGCATCCGCCGAGCAGGACGCGGCCGGCGCGGGCCGCGAGGGAGGCTCTATGACCACGACTCCAGTCAGGCAGACCGTCACGGTCACCGTCAACGGCCAGGAATACACCCGCGAGGTGCCCACCTACCGCACCCTCGTCGA
>JAGWBK010000083.1:0-330 GCA_021295915.1 Dehalococcoidia bacterium | reverse complement strand
GAGTGGATGATGGGGAACCTCTGCCGCTGCACCGGCTACTACCAGATCATCGAGTCCATCCAGGCCGCTGCGGAGGCGAAGTAGCCATGCACGACTTCACCTTCCACGCACCAGACTCCCTCTCCGGCGCGCTCGAACTGCTCGCCGAGCACGACGGCGACGCCAAGCTGCTCGCTGGCGGCACCTCGCTCACCACGCTCCTGAAGCAGTCGCTCATCGCGCCCGACCACATCGTCAGCCTACACCGCGTGCCCGGCCTCGACTCCATCGAGGCGTCGGACGGCGAGCTCCGCATCGGCGGGCTCACCACCCAGCGCGACATGGAGACGT
>JAGWBK010000082.1 GCA_021295915.1 Dehalococcoidia bacterium | reverse complement strand
GGATCGGTGCCCGAGGACGACGCGACAGACGCGCCTCTCTTCTACGGGGGACCTGTGTCGCGGCAGCCGCTGGTAGCCGGAGGCAAGAGCCAGAACTTCAACTTCAGCCTGGTCAACTTTTACGACGGTGCGAAGAACAAGTACCACTCCCACACGTCAGACCAGATACTTTTCGTCACCAAGGGTGACGGCATCGTCGCATCAGAGTCTGAGGAGATCGGCATCACTGAAGGCGATACGGCCTTTATCCCTGCCGGTGAGAAGCACTGGCATGGGGCCCAGGACGGTAAGGACTTCACGCACATCTCCCTGACAGGGGCCGACAGCCAGACCACCCAGTACGACGACTAAGACGCATTCTGTCTAGTCGATAGAGCGACCGCCGCCACATGCGCGGCGGTCGTTTTCGTTTTAGAGATACGCGGTCTGCTCATGTTGAACTTTGGCCTGTATTGCCATTTGCAGGCTTGTGTTAGTATGGCAACTGCCATAAATACATAGCAGCAAGCTATTTTTCACTCGGATTGTCGAATGAGGGTAAGGAGAGAAGCGGATGGTAGCGCAAGAGGGTAGACTGACCGGCGAAGAGATTGAGGAACTAAAGCAACTTGGAGAGGCCCACTTCTGGCCTCACTCCAGGCCGATTGCTGACATGTCTGAAGAGTCGGGCATCAAGCTGGCCACGAAGGCCGAGGGAGTATGGGTCGAGGACGGTCAGGGCGGCCGCTGGCTCGATACCCTGTCTGGGATGTGGCTCAAGAACATCGGTCACGGACGCAAAGAGATCGCGGAGGCGGTCTTCGAGCAGATGCAGGACGTGAGCTACTCGCCAGGCGGAACTGTCAGCCCAGCGACCGTCAACCTGGCCGCGAAGGTCGCGAGCCTCGCGCCCGACAAGGAGTCCAGGGTCTACTTCACCAGCGGCGGGTCTGAGGCCGTTGAGACAGCCATCAAGATGGCCAAGGCGTATCACAAGAACAATGGCGAGCCTGCCCGCTGGAAGGTAGTCAGCCGTCGTGGTTCCTATCACGGAGCAACGCACGCGTGCATGGCGCTTGGCGGCGGTGGCGTGGCCAGCGGACAGGACTACGGCCCGCTACAGCCAGGCAATATCCACATCAGCAACCCTAACAGCTATCGTGGACCTCACTCCGACCTGGAGTGCGCCGAGGAGCTCGAGCGGACCATCCTGCACGAGGGCCCCGGCACGGTCGCGGCCTTCATCGGCGAGCCGATCTCGGCGGCGAACGGCATCATGCTGCCTGACCCAGGATACTGGCCCCGCATCCGCGAGATCTGTGACAAGTACGGCGTGATCATGATCTGCGACGAGGTGATTACCGGCTTCGGTCGCACCGGCAAGATGTTCGCCACTGAGCACTGGGGCGTCAAGCCGGACATCTTCACCGTTGCGAAGGCGCTCACGAGCGGCTACCTGCCGATTGGCGCGGCCGTCGCGAGCAAGAGCGTCGGCGACATGTTCCTCGGCGAAGAGAACACGTTCAGGCACCTGATCACCTTCGGCGGCAATCCTGCATCCTGCGCAGCGGGTCTCGCAAACCTGGCTATCATGGAGAACGAGGGCGTGGTCGAGAACTCGGCAGAGATGGGCAACTACCTGTACGAGCAGCTCCAGACGCTGTATGAGCACCCGATAGTAGGCGACGTACGCGGCGGCATGGGTGTGCTTGCAGCGGTCGAGCTGGTCAAGGACCGCGACACCAAGGAGCGCTTCCCAGAAGAGGCACAGCTCGCCAAGAAGCTGACGCCCATCATGGAGAAGAATGGTCTGCTTGGACGCTTCGGCGACATCATCTCGATAGCGCCGCCTCTGACGATCACGAAGGACGAGGTTGACTTCGTGGTAGGCGCAGTCAACAGCTCGCTCGAAGAGGTCCGGAACCAGCTCTAAGGCTAGCGGTCAGTAAAGTAAAGGGGGAGGCCGATAGGATATCGGCCTCCCCCTTCTAGTTAACCGGAAACTACGTTAGTCGGCTGCGGCGTGCTCGTACCATTCCGGGCCCTCTTCGCCTGGCTCGGGCAGGACGTGTCCGCCCTCCATAGACCAGGACGCCCGTCCCTCGGTGATCCTGCCGTCCAACTGGTCGGCCGAGATGCCGATGATGTCTATGAATGCGCTCTTGAGATCGGACAGGAGCTTCTCCCTGACCTCAGCCGGACGCCCGGCGCGGTTGCCGCCGTCTATGTAGTACTGGGTCGGGAAGTCAGAGTCCGCGCTGTCGAAGAAGGCGACGTGTACGAAACTGCGCGGGGCACCCGTAGATCCGCAGTGGATGTCAGTGAATGCCTTGGCGACTTCCTGTCGCTTCTCGAACGGGACCGAGTCGTCTGGTACATAGCAACGATAGAACGGCATTTTTCTCCCTCTCTGTTTCTGAGTCTGCTTGCCTATTCGCGGTCTCGGGCTGATACGACGAGCTCATCGACGGTGCAGCCGGTAAGCTCCATCCACATGTCGCTCAATTGCTGCATTAGATGGACCCGGGTCTCCTGCTCACACCCAGGGGGTATCGTTCCCCTGACCATGGATGTCGTGGAGAGTTCTCCGCCCCTGAAGCCATACCCGTGCGGGATGACTGTGAACTCGACCTCGACGTCATCCGGGGACCCGCCCAGTATGGATGTCGTGACCCGTGCCAGCCCTGAAACCAGCTTGGGCCTGAGGTCGTCAGATATTACGCCCTCTTGAATAATGCAGTTGAAGTTGTACATATAAGTCTCTGCCCACTCTGACATAAGCTGGACTGGGGTCGAATCCAGTGTCCAGATTATCACAGACTTAACGTGTCGACAATTTACTGGTGAACACCGCCCTTGGCTCCGCCACCGGCTGCTATGGTCTCACCAGTGACGCACTCGGCCTTCGGCGAGGCGAGGTATGCCGTCAGCCAGGCGAGCTCCTGCGGGTCGATCGGCCGGCCGATGGCGACATTCTGTGATACGGCTGCGTTGACGTCGTCACGGGAGACTCCCTGGTTTTCGGCCTGAGCGTTGAGCCTGTCTTCGATGACTTCAGAGAGGGTAAGTCCGGGATGGACGACGTTGAGCGTGATCCCATCACCGCCGAGCTGGTCGGACAGCGTCTTGGTCAAGTGGACGATCGCCGCGTTGCGCAGGCCGTATATGGTCGACTGCCTGGCGGATACGCCGCCGATGCTGATGACGCGCCCCCACTTCTGTGCTTTCATGTGGGGCACGACTGCCTTGATGCACCTGAAGTAGCCGACGACCTTGGTGTCGAGGTCCTCGATCAGGTCGCTCTCCTCCGCCTCTTCCAGCGTGCCTCGTATCTGTCCGCCGACCATCGCCGCGCTATTGACCAGGATGTCCACTCCGCCAAGCTCGCTGACCGCGGTGTCGACCATGTTCTGGACATCGTCCGAGTTGGTTGTGTCGGTGGGAATTCCGATGATCTTTCGGCCTGTCTCCGCTGCGATCTCAGCGGCAGCCGCATCCAGGTCAGCCTTCGTGCGAGCTGCGATGGCTACGTCCACGCCCTCAC
>JAGWBK010000081.1 GCA_021295915.1 Dehalococcoidia bacterium | reverse complement strand
TGACGAGCCTGAAAATCGTCCGAATGAGCGCTCCTACGCGACCGCCACGCTCACTACGCCGCCCTGAAACCCCTTCTTCCGCAGCCTGCTAGGCTTATACGGCCTCTTGAATCAGTCGGATCTGGGAGCGACGAGGACGCCATTGTGGGCCATTAGGTGTGCGCCAGTGTCCAGATATTCCCAAACCGAGTGCGTGGGGAACCCATTCGGTACCTAGTGAGAGTCAATTCCCACGTCCTGGCTAAGGGTAGGTCAGTTGAGGAAACCGGGCTCGGCGTGGGTTATGTACTCCGTCGATTCAGGAAGGTCTCTCACGTGCTGGCGGAGAAAGGGTGGGAGCAGGTTGGCCTGTTCGACCTCAGCCAGAGGGATCCACTGGAACACGGTCCCGGACTCGCCACCCTCGAAGGTACCGTCCCGGTCGAAGACCATTGAGCCGGGGGCAAATTCTACCAGGAAGTAGAGGGAGACCTCCTGGAACCAGTTGCCGTCGAGCTGGAACAGGTTGTCTGCGACGAGTACGAGGCGACCGATCGTCGCCTCCTCGCCAAGCTCTTCGTTTAACTCTCTAGCCAGCGCCTCGACGGCGTTCTCGCCGTATTCGACTCGACCGCCGGGGACGAAGCAGAAGCCGTGTCTCACGTCTTGCTCGACAAGCAGGCGTCCATCGTGCACGGCGATGCCGCCGACTCGATACATGAACGTGAGTCCTCTGCCTGAGGACATGATCATTTCTGAGCGTGTCATGAGCTTGCCACGGGACGCCGTACCCACCACATCATGATTGCACCAATCGCGAACAGCCCCGCGAAGCACGCGAAGGCGAACTCGTAGCTGCCCGTTGCATCGTAAACGAATGCGGCGAACATCGGGCCGAGTAGTCCTGGGAGCAGACCGATCGGTCCCATAAGACCCTGAATGGAGCCCAGGTGTCGGCGGCCGAAGTAGCGAGCCCAGATGAGAGGTCCCAGGACTGTCAGGCTTCCGGCCGTCAGTCCATACGGCAACGCGAATCCCAGGTACAGCATCATTGGACTGCCCACAAAGAACAGCGCTGAGAGCGAAGCGGCACTTCCCAAGAGCACCAGGACCAGCAGCAGGCGGATCTCCACGCGATCGGCCAGGTACCCCCAGACCAGCTTTCCACTCAGGGCCGCGAAGCTGTGGATGACCAGACTGACGCCAGCCGTCGCGCTGGAAAAGCCCAGGTCGATCAGGAACGGAGTCCTGTGGATGATTACCGATCCCTGAGCCGCGCCGTAAACCAACTCAGTTACGAACAGGAGCCAAAGCGCTCTGCTGCGAAATGCCTCCTGGACTGTCCAGCTCACCTCGCTGGTGTGGTCTTCGGTATCCTGCTGGACTGAGTCTGACTGTGACGATGGCTCTGCCGAAGTGGTGTCGCCGTCAGGAAGCAGGCCCATATCTTCCGTGCCGGGGGAATCACAAGCAGCGGCGGCAGCAGTCCCAGGTAGAGCCAGGCCGAGCGCCAGCCGTATTGATCGATCAGGAAGACGATGAGCGGGGTGAAGGCCGCCACTCCGATATTCAGCCCACCGGTGGCGATTCCGGCCGCTCGTCCTCGCCTGCGAACGAACCACTTGGCTATCGTCGGACTTGTGACGCTGTAGGCCAGCCCGGCGAAACCGAGCGTGCCGAGGACGCCGAGAAACAGCACGAACTGCCACAGGTGCCGGGTCTGAGACAGGAGAATCATCGAGGCTCCCATGCAGAGGGCGCCTCCTGCCATCAGCAGACGAGGTCCATAGCGGTCTATACAGAAGCCAATCAGCGGCGAGATCATCGCGCCCACGATGTTCTGAGTCATCAGGGCGCCGGTCAGCACCGCGCGCGACCAGCCGAGTTCCTCAGTCAGCGGCTTGATGAAGAAGCCAAATGTCTGGTTTCCCAGTCCCGCGCGTACACCCTGGCTGATGAAACAGCACACGACGATGTACCAACCATAGAAGAAGCGGGGTTCAGCCAACAGAGATGCCTACCAGCAGGGCGTCAGTCGGCGCCTACGAGGACGCCGTCATGCGTCATTACGCGGCCGTCCGTGAGGACTATACCGTCTTCGCAGAGGGACTCGACGAGGCCGCCCTGGAACTGCTCGTTGTACAGCTCGGCGTAGAGTCCGCATCGTTCGAGCAGCTCGTGGTGGGTGCCGTACTCGATGATCCGGCCTTCGTCGACGACGTAGATCATGTCGGCGGACATGATCGTCGACAGCCGGTGCGCTATGGCGATTGTCGTGCGGTCGCGCATCAGCGGCTCCAGCGCCATCTGGACGTGTCGCTCGCTGGTCGTATCCAGCGCGGATGTGGCCTCGTCGAGAATCAGGATGCGCGGGTCGTGCAGGATCACGCGGGCTATCGCGAGCCGCTGGCGCTCTCCGCCTGACAGCCGGTAGCCGCGCTCTCCGACAACCGTGTCGTAGCCGTCCGGGAGCGTCTCTATCCAGTCGTGGATGTACGCCGCCCTGGCTGCGGCCTCGATCTCGGACTGGGTGGCGTCCGGCCTGGCGTACAGCAGGTTGCTCCTGAGACTGGCGTGGAACAGGTAGCTCTCCTGCGTCACGTACCCGATCATTCCGGCGAGCGAGTCCAGCTTGATGTCGCGGATGTCCATGCCGTCGATCTTCACCGAGCCCTCAGTGGGATCGTACAGTCGCGGGATCAGGTACGAGATCGTGGACTTGCCCGCGCCGCTCGGACCGACGAACGCCGCAAGCTGGCCCGCCTGCACCTCGAAGTCCACGTCATCCAGCGCCCAGCGGCGGTGACCGTCGTCGGTGGTCTGCTCGCCGTGCTCGGGGTTGTACGTCAGCTTGACCGAGTCGAACGTCAAGCGACCGCGAACGTCGCGCGGGGCCATATCGACGGCGTCGGGACGGTCCTCGATGTCGGGCCTGATGTCGAGGTATCGGAAGATGCGCTCGAACAGCGCGGTCGAAGCCTGCAGCTCTACGGACACCTCCATCAGGTTGACTATCGGGAAGTACAACCTGAACTGGAGCGTGGTGAATGCGACGATGGTGCCGGGGCTGATGTCCGGGGTCGTCGTGCCCGCTATGAGATAACCCGAGATCAGGTAAACGACCACCGGCGCGAGCGAGAAGAATATCTGCATCACCGTGAAGAACGACTGGCCGGTCATCTGACGCCTGACGGCGAGGTCGGCCATGCGTTCGTTCTCGTTGTGGAAGCGTTCGATCTCCTGGTTCTGCCTCCCGAACAGCTTGGCGAGCATGATGCCGGAGATCGATAGCGTCTCCTGGGTGATTGCGGTGACCTCGGCGGCGGCCTCCTGTGATTGTTCCGTAATGCGCCGCCTGCGCTCTCCCACGAACCTCGATATGACCACGAACACCGGGATGGCGATGACGGACACGACCGTCAGCTCCCACGACAGGATCAGCATGGCCACGAGCGTGCTGATGAATATGACCGTGTTGGACAGCACGCTGGAGAGCGTGTTGGTAACGACGTTCTGCACGCCGCCGACGTCGTTGGCGATACGCGACTGTATCTCCCCGGTACGAGTGCCGGTGAAGAAGCCTAGCGACTGTCGTTGAAGGTGCGAGTATAGTCTGTCCCGCAGGTCGCGCATCACGCGCTGACCGACCTCGTTGGTCAGGTACGTCTGGAGGATGCCCAGGCCTCCGCTGACGACCGTGGCGGCAGTCATGATGCCGGACAGTATCCACAGCATCCGCAAATCGACGCCGCCCGCAGGGAAGAGCGCGTCGTCGAAGACCGACCGAATCAGAAGCGGGTTGACGACGCCCAGGCCGGCAGTCACCAGGATCAGCAGCACCACTCCGATAACCTGCCACGTGTATGGCCGGAACGACGCAGCCGCCCTTCCAACGGTGGCCCTGCCCGAGCCTGACTCCATCCGGTCCCGCTCCATATCTCTAAACACCCCTCCCAATCACTATATCCCCGAAGCAGCCGGGATGCCACAGCAACCTGACAGGTGAAGCTGTACCAGACTCGTAGGGGCGGCTGTTTCACTACTTACCGGAGCGCGGGCGTCTCGCCCACATTCGTTCGTCCTGAGCTTGTCGAAGAACCATTGAGCCATCCTGTAAAACCGGTACAGCTCCTGACATGTAAAGCTGTCCCAGACTGGTAGGGGCGGTTCGCGAACCGCCCATGCGGGTGTCAGCGGGCCCCGCGAAAGCTGCCACCACCACCCTTGGATTCCGGCCTTTCCTGGAATGACGAAGCCGGTGAACACAGTCAGTTCAGACTAGCATCTGCACAAATTGAAAGTAGTACTTGCAGATTGTGCAGCATCTTGCTAACTTGTCGACCATGATCGAGCGTGAAATAACAGGCCGACTTACCGCTCTGTTTGAGCAGTACCCTTTTGTGACAGTGACCGGTCCACGTCAGTCCGGCAAGACAACTCTCTGCCGCGCAGCCTTTCCAAATCTGCACTACGTCAACCTGGAAGCTCCCGACCAGCGGGACTTCGCTGAATCCGACCCGCGTGGCTTTCTGGCGCAGCTCGGTGAGGGAGCCATCATTGACGAGGTACAGTACGTTCCTCAGCTCATGTCATACTTACAGGTTCTTGCTGACGAACTGGGCCGCAATGGTCTGTTCGTTCTTACCGGCAGCGAGCAGTTCAGGCTCTCGGAAGCCATCAGCCAATCTCTAGCTGGCCGGACAGCGTTGCTTCGCCTACTCCCATTTTCTCTTGCAGAACGTCAGCGCATAGGGGCCAGCAATGCGATGGGCGACGTGATCTATTCTGGATTCTACCCCAGGATTCTCGATCAAGGACTAGAACCACGACAAGCGCTCGGCGACTACTTTGAGACCTATATCGAGCGCGACGTGCGTCGGCTGGGTGAGATACGTAACCTGTCCAGCTTCAGACTATTCATGCGCTTGTGTGCAGGCCGAGTTGGGCAACTGGTCAATCTCAGCTCACTGGGTTCG
>JAGWBK010000080.1 GCA_021295915.1 Dehalococcoidia bacterium | reverse complement strand
CTACCCGAAATTCACAACCTCACCGAGGAGGAGTACAGGGAGATGAAGGAAAACCTTGCGCTCAAGAATTTCGGCATGAGCCTTGACGAATTCACCGAAGCCTGGAAGGCTGACAAGTTCGACGATGACGGCGAGAGGCACGGAGACGTCATCAGGCTGGCTATGATGTTGCCGGAGTACTGGACAGAGTGACGACAGGCAGGACGCCTGCCGAAGCTGTCAGCAACTACCAGAGTGGGATCCAGAAACTCCTGTCCTGCGTGTCAAATTCGGTAGTCAGTGTCGCTGGCGGATACTATCCTTCTCCAGTACCCCGTTCCCTTGTAGCGAACAGAGGTCTTCTCAGCGGCCGGCGCGGCTGGGGTTCAGACTGGAGCAATACTACCGCATTACCGAGCCTCCTTCGTCACGCACTCCCTGGCAAGTGGAGATAGTTGGCTATGACTACGCCGTCTATGACTCCGATGAAAGGGAGGTCATTCTTTGCCACTGGCATCCGCACGGCGGAAGCCCAGTGAGTCCGCCTCACCTGCACCTCGGGCATGGAGCACAGGTCGGACGCCGGGAAGTGCGAGACTCTAATCTGCCGACTGGACACATTCCCCTAAGTGCCTTGCTGCGACTGCTCATAGGTAAGATGGGGGTGCAGCCGAGACGACAAGACTGGGATGCGATCCTCAATGAAGGGGCTGTCTGACCGGCGTCATGCCTTGGGTATCGTGCACCCATGGAAGTGAGTGATTCACCAGCCTGATTCCAGTCAAGAAACTAGCCACATTTCTCGCACCTGAGCCGATTCCCCATAGCAGAGCCCCCTCCTTAAATTGGAAGAGAAAGCTCTGATATACAGGAACCGATCTGACAACTCCTTACACGGGGCCGATGCGCAGCAAGAGCCCAAGATGTGGGATAGAAACGTTGTCCGCAGGGCATACCCCGAGAGGTCGGACAGGCCCGCACGGTTGAGGAAGCTACCCGAGGAACAGGGGGGGCGACGAGGGCGAATCGATCATCAGGACCGACAACACCGCTGAGGCCAACCAGAATTATTCTGCGCGATAAGCACAACTTCATTGAGCCCTGTCCATGCAGTCTTCAAGCTGAGTTATCATGTCGCTTAACTCATCCCTGAGGCCGTCGTCCATCGCACGGTCGCGCTCCGCTCCTACCGCGCCAACAAACATCTGAGCATACTCTACATAATTGTGATCAGTGATAGTTATCGTGCTCAAGTCGTAGGGCGCCTCGGAGCTTGTTGCCCCGTCCGCAATCTCCTTTCTGATGGAGTCTACTGGTAGGGCCGGGATTTCCAATTTGCACATGAATTCATAGTCGGGAGGACCCAACACCAGACCCGCGCGCGGTATGACCCTTGACTCTCCCTGGGGGATTGCCGCGCTGGATTGAATAATGCCGCCCCTGCCGGTTGGCTCAGGTCTAGTAACCGCCTCAACATGGGGAACGCTTGGGTACATGGGAAGGGCCGTGGGCGTGGCATGCGCCCCCTCGGCCCTCTCGCGATCCATAGCTACGCTCTTGACGTAATCCGGTCGCCCCTGCGGCGTGCTCAACTCGATCGTGCAGGCGGCAGCGATAAGCATACACACCGTCAGCAACGTCAACATTTTCATGATTGAGAGACTTTCTAAAGTTTCCCCTTCTCGAGAGAGCCTGAAATCTCGAGAAGGATTACCTCACGCAAAGGTCATGTGGTCGTTGCGAATCCACACAGCACCAGAGCTTGAAATCGAAGCCAGCCAGTGGATTCACTTTCTCTAGGGTGTTCTCCTAAGATGTCCTCTGGGTACATTCGGTAAGCTGGGCCAGTATATCGCAACCCGGCCACTGCAATACCGACATACCGTGGCACGGCAGCTGTCCCAAACCGTACGGCCCCATAAGCCGGGGCAGGTTCGCTGTGGTGTGCCCTTGACTTTACCGATGGAAGGAAGCGCGGGACGCTTACTGGCGAAGGCCGCGGACTCTACGACCGTCTCCTGCGGAAGACTTCCGCCTGCTGTGCGGCGAGTGTGACATCGAGAACTCAAGGGCCGCACGAAGCGAGGCGTTGAACCAGATCCGGTTTGGGCCAACGCCTGTGTTACACCACCTCCACTCTGCTGGGTGAATGCCGTCACTCTGATTCGCACTCCAAGACATTCGACGACAACCTTGTATATGCTCCTGAAGTAGCGGCGATAGCACTAACACGCATCAGGTTCGCACTAGTTAAGTTATGTCAAGTAGAGGCCGGGACATGCCGTGGAACTGAACGATGGTACACTCAAGTTGCCGATGTCGACAGGATGAGAAGGTGGGGACCCGTTGCTCAGTGCATAGAGCACCGGTCGTCGGAACCTGCGGCACTGGTTCGAGTCCCACCAGGCCCACCAATTCATATCTAAGACCTGAGAAGACTCGAACTTCTCTGACGAACACACCTACGGCTGGTCCCATCCGACCCTGCTGTGTTAATCGCAATGGAAAGCTGTGCCGAATCGGTCCGCAGCCGTCAGGATTCAAGCGTCACCTTAACGCGTCCACCTCATCTCAACCGATAGAGTCGGACCTTCGGGCGTCACACGGCTGGGCGCTTTCCTACGGGCTCATGAGCGCCGTTTCTTGCCACTGCCAGAGAACTGGTGGGCGCAATTGACAATCATTATGATACTTACTATCATTCTTTTGTCACTGATGCCGGCAATCACATACCTCATCGCGTATTTCTAACTGGCCAACTTAGCGACATCCGTACTGATACTAAATATCATGAATTGTCGCCTTCAACCACAGCATGGTGCGGATGTAAACATCTGTTGTCGATCTTACCCTCGCAATTGAGGCGGTGTGAAATACAGGCCACTTACCGGATGCCTGTCGAAGATGCCAGTCAGACCAACCTGCCTAAATCTAAAGAGAGCAGAAAACCCATGACCAAGTCTCTAGGACAACTCACACCTAACACGAACCCGTTGCTAGCAACTGCTTTTTTGCTACTTACCTCGGTGCTATTGTTGTTCCTCGTCGCATGCGGTGGTGACGAGGCGTCTACAAGTGACAACACGGCAGCCTCCAACCGTTCGGTTGCTCCAACTGTCCAGCCAACAGCTGTTCCACAGGCGATACCTACGCCAGCGGCCACGCAGGTCCCCACGGCTACTCCCGCGCCCGAGCCGGCAGGCGTGACTATCAACAACTGCGGCGTGAAGACTGTCTACGGCCACGGATACGAGCGCACTTGAGGTGCTTATGGCGCTCGGGTTACAGGATCACGTCATTGGTTACTTCGGCGGTACGCCCGACCGGCTCCAGCCCCAACACCAGGCCCGCGCGGCTCTAGTCGAACGCCTGGGTGGCAGCTTCCCTTACCCCTCGCTGGAGGCGGTACTTGCTCCAGGTCCCGACCTGGTCTTCAGTTACGGCTTCAACGAGAGTACGGGGTTCACGGGACAGGGCCTGCGCGACGCTGAAGTCCACAGTTTCTCGTTTACTGAGGCCTGTCCAGACTTCACCAGTAACGTCACACTTGAGGTGATGTTCGAGGATGTCCGCGCTTTGGCTCTGATCTTCGACGTCGAGGACCGCGGCGAGGAACTCATCGCCATGTGGGAGCAGCAGATCGCAGAGGTCACTGCGGCGATCCCTGCCGGTGAGCCCGTCCGCGTTTTCTACTTTGACTCGGGTGAAGAGGCTCCGTTCACAGCGCTCGCCGGCTCGGTAATGTCGGACATCATCAGTCGCGCTGGCGGCATAAACATCCTCTCGGATGTGAGCGGTACGTGGGGCACCGTGGAGTGGGAAGCGGTTGTGGACGGCGACCCGGAGTTGATTATCTTCGTTGACTACGGATTCGGAGGCCCGGACGCGAACCAAGCGTTCCTAGAGTCCAACCCATCTCTGTCGGGCATGTCGGCGGTCGTGAACGGTCAGTACATGACGCTGACATTCCTCCAGAGCGTTCCTGGGCCACAGAACCTTGATGGCCTCATCGAGGTAGCGACTGCGGTGCGCCGTGTGAACGCTGCTCGTTAGTTTACGGCAAGCGTCGCCGCCGGGATGAGCACTCATCCCGGCGGGCTGGGTACTCCACACCTTGATGAAAGCCGCGGTAACGGTCATAACAACCCAGAGGGAGGGACGTGGTGAAGCGGGTCCTCGCCTTGAGCTACCCGATCATCGTCGCGAACCTCTCTCAGATCGTGATTGGGATCGTCGACACCGCGATGATCAGCCGCGTGTCCACAGAGGCGCTCGCGGCGGCGGCCGTCGCATCGTCTGTCAACATCGCCGCAGCCATGCTATTCGGCGGGTGGGCAACTGCGGCACAGGTGATCTCAGCCCGCCGGTATGGCGAGGGACGGCTGACGGCAATAGGGCGGTTGCTGGACATCTCGCTGCTCGTCGGTACTGGTGCAGGCCTTGTGGTGTTCCTCGTCTTGAGCATCGGCTCAGGCCCGCTCCTCGCCGCGTTCGGATTAAGCGAGGCTGTGCGGGCCGAGGGCGTGCCGTATCTCCGGGTACTCGCGTTGGCCGCGCCGTTCGCGGCAGCCACGGCTATGTTCCGAGCCGTCTACGCAGGAGTGGGCGAGACCAGCGTGGCGATGCGTATGACGGTCCTTGTCAACGTGATAAACGTCCCTCTGAACTACGTTCTTATATTCGTGGCCGGATGGGGACTCCTCGGCGCTGGCGTCGGGACTGCAATCGCCGTAGCAGTGGGCTGCTTCTACATGAGCTTGTTCGGATGGAGACGACTCCGGGACACATATGAATTGTTTCGTTTCGGACGACTGCACCGCAGCCAGAATGTGCTTCCGCAGCTCTGGTCTATCGGTTGGCCAGAGACGGCCATGCTCTTCCTGGGTTACGTCAATAACGTGCTCGTGCTACGGATTGTCTCCTCGCTCGGCACAACTGTCATCGCCGGAATGCAGGTCGTGACAAATCTACAGCAGGTCCTATGGACGATTGTCTGGGCGCTTTCGACCAGCGTGTCGATCCTAGTCGGGCAGAGCCTCGGCAGCCGCGATGAGCGTACAGTGACGTTGACCCAGCGAGCCGGGCTGCTGCTGATGGCTGCTCTTCCAGCGATCATCCTGGCACCGGTACTTGTCGCGCCGTCCACAATACTGCATCTGCTTACCCCTGATGATGAAGTCGTAGCGGAGGCAGGACGCGCCCTTCCCGTCCTGGCCCTGCAGGTGCCCCTCATGGCTACGAGCATGGTGCTGGCCGCCGTGCTACGAGCCGCCGGGGACTCCAAGTGGGTCCTCTACACCTCCACGGCTTCCAGCTACCTGGTCATGGTGCCGCTATCCTGGCTGCTCGCCGACGCGATCGGCTGGGGACTCCCCGGAGTATACGTCGCCGGGATCGCTTTCTTTGCGGCGAGGACCGCCGGGGCTTGGTGGCGCTACCGGCGGGGGGCGTGGCGGACGGCAGTAGTATGAGGTCCCCTAGATGACCAAGCTGCTCCGGTCTGGCACAACACGTTCGCTTGGATACGTGGTGCGCCCTCTCAGGATTGCCGGGTTCGGCTTCGCTGCGGCGTTGGGGGTTCTCTGCGTTGCCCTTGCTGTATCGATCGTGCTTGCAGTGACCCTGGGGCCGGCCGACATCTTCCCTATGACTGCATGGCGAATCGGAATACACCAGCTCTGGCCGGACGTGGCGTCGGCTGATTGGCCAGCGGCTCATGAGCGGATTGTATGGCACATCCGTCTCCCACGCGCACTCCTCGCCGTGCTGGTAGGGGCAACTCTCTCAGTAGTCGGCACAGTGCTCCAGGCGATGGTGCGGAACCCGCTGGCGGACCCTACGATACTCGGGGGAACATCCGGCGCCGCGGCCGGCGCCGTGAGCGTCATGGTACTCGGGTGGGCATTCGCGGGGATGTACACGTTGTCGGTTGCTGCATTCGCGGGTGGCCTCATAGGCTACGGACTGGCCTTCCTGCTGGCGAGTTCGTCGGGCGGCCTCAGTCCATTGCGATTGGTGCTCGCCGGGATCGCGGTGAGCTACCTGTTCGCGGCCGTGACCAGCATGCTTATCTTCATCAGCGAGCAGAGTCATACGGCGCGCATCGCCCTATTCTGGATGCTCGGCGCGCTTGGTGGCGCTCGCTGGGATCAGCTCGGACTGCCCGCGCTTCTACTCGTCATCGGGCTCGTCTATCTCCTGGCCCAGGCCCGCGCGCTGAACTTGCTTCTCTTCGGCGATGAGACCGCTACGAGCATGGGGGTACCGCCGGACCGGCTGCGCCGCGTCCTCTTCGTAGTCGTCGCACTCCTCACGGGCACGTCGGTCGCACTGGCAGGCGGGGTCGGCTTCGTGGGCCTTGTCATCCCGCACGCCGCGCGGATGGTGGTGGGCTCCGATCATCGCCGCGTACTTCCGCTCGCGGCGCTCGTGGGAGCGCTCTTCCTGCTGTGGTCAGACGTGCTCGCGCGGCTGGTGATCCAGCCCCGCGAGCTCCCTATCGGGGTGATCACCGCACTCGTCGGCGCACCGGTGTTCGCCTTACTCCTCCGCTCCCGACTGCGAGGATCAGATCATGCCCGCTGACCAGTCGGAGAACGATACTTCCAAGCCACCATTGGATCTCACTGGCCCTGGTCCACTATCGCTGACTCTATCCGAGATAACGGTGGGAATTGGCTCCGTAGAGATTTGCTCGGAGGTCAGTCTGGTGGCCGAGTCCGGCCAAGTCGTAGGTATCGTCGGGCCGAATGGTAGTGGAAAGACGACACTACTGCGGGCCGCTTATCGGGTGCTGC
>JAGWBK010000079.1 GCA_021295915.1 Dehalococcoidia bacterium | reverse complement strand
AAAAAGCTGGAAAGAGCATAGACCAAGTATTAGACCACCGCCACTTCCACTACGGCTCGCTCACGCTGAAACGGTATAACATCATGCGCCGCCCCTTCGAGTATTAGGAATTACTGCTACTACTCGTTACCACAGTCAGATTTGGCAACTTCGCCATTAGCCCAGGCTTCGATTGAGTGCGTCAGCTGGACACGATTGGCATTTGAAGAATAGAACTCCCTTAATCCACTTACTGAAGCCCTCCACATCAGAGTTAACGAAGGAAATCAATCTTGACCATGCAGAAGCATATAGTTCAGTTTTCCCTGCGAGACACAATTGGCATGTTGGATGCATCGCCGGCTAAGGCAGACCTTATACCTGAAGTCACAGTCATCCAGGTTATGAATCGTGCTCCGATCGCCCACTTAGCAATTGAGATAACTCTTAAATTCCTCACAAAAGCCGCTGGTGGGAACTTTGAAGAGACTCACACACTGAACCGTCATCGGGAAGCATTGAGCAAGTGCGACCCTGACGCTGAGGACTTTCTATCGCGTGCATTTGAAGAGGCTGTTCGTTTCTATCGGTACAACACTAACGCTGTTGAACTCAAACACCTACGATCACTGAGTCAATACTTCCAGGAGACAGGTACAGACGACGCATTCCAAAAAATGCGTTACTGGGAATTGGGGCAAAGCCTGGAAGACGTACTGATACGACGCGTCAACCTCCGCATCCATCGTGAGATTCTGCTTGCGTTGCGGCAGTTGCTTATCAGGTCCGACAAGTATGTTCCGAAGACCATCACACACCGTGTGGATGCCCTCATAAAGCAACCTATATTAGTAAAACTAGGGTATCAGCCGGGCTCTCCCAGAGAGAGGGCCATAAAATCCCTACTGCATTCTCACGCTCAGGGTAAGTCTTGGCGGTCAATCCTCAACGATGCTGTACAGTCAGGATTTGACCTAGGTGACGGGTCGCTCAACAAAGATATTTCAGACGTTTATCAACAATTGCTACAGTCCGATGATCCGGCACTTCGCTATCACGCCGAGATGTGCAGCGTATTGTCAAGGCTGCCGCGCGACATCGTGCCAAGTGTCAAATGGATCGTACAGAATAAGTCTGGGGAAGTGCATACGCCAATGGATACAATTCTGGGATTCATTGATCGTGGCCCTGACGGTATCTGGTTCGCAGCATCACCGACAAACGCTCCTCCCGTTCGGACCCAGACCCAGACTGATGCTCGCGCGTACTTGGGGAATTTGATGTCATCGCTCGCTACTATCGTTGTCGAAGGTGAAGTGCGTCAGCTCAGGCTTGTTGGAGATGAGTATGACGCACTCAAGTCAGAGAATGACACTCGGTGGACCGATGGGTACGACCCAAATGAACCGGCGACCTTCAATTTGGAATTCTGGGATGCCAACCACGGGTTGGATGTGAACCAAGCAGTCAAGATCGAGTTAACAACGACATATGGCGGCCTTCACCAACTGGAAGGAAAAGTAACTTCTGTCCAAAACCAGAATGTGAGAGTAGCAGGTTCTGATGTGTTCGCCACGCAAGGTGAATCATTTCTAGAAGAATGTTGAAACACATAGCCTGAAAAGGTGTGATCATGGACGCGTCCAAGACCAACGACGTAGGGCTCCAGGCAAAGACCCGCCGGCGGCGCAGTCTACTGCATCAAGCGGTTGAGGCGATTACCATGAACGGCGGGCTTCGTATGTCTGAGAATCTGTCTCGTGAGGAACTGTACGAGGAGCGATTCAAGAACCGAGATGCCCTTCGGTAACGTCGAGTACTCTTAAGATATGAGCTCTCGGCAGGACTACGGTGGGCTCCGGGTGATAAACCCGTTCCTGGATCGGTAACAAGCCTCTGCGAGAGCCGACCCTTATCTGGATACCGGCCTTCGCCGGTATGACGTGACTGTGGTGGCTGCCAATACGGGTTAGGTCGTCCAGTGATCGCCTCATTGACCCGTGCCATCGCTGTTGATAGCGTGACCCCATTCATGCATGACTGTTCACACCATTAACTCTTGCCGTTCGCAGCACTAAGTGGCGGCGGGCAGATGTGGAACAGAGTGGGAGTGACGGAGGGGGTTAAATCATGGCTGGACGGCTCTGGCTGGACGACAACTGCACGATTGCTGGGGCGACGGGGGCTGCTACCGTTGACGGGCGCGTGGTGATCGCGAGCAACAGCGATGACCCGTTTACGACGAGGACTCGGCTTGTCGTCGTGGAGCCGTCAGATGGGGAGCGGTTCATCGCGACTCAGATAGTCTCGCCGAGCAACGGCAGTCCCGTCAGCTTCGACAGGATGCACACCCGGGGTGTCAACGCCCAGGGCTTTGCGTACACATGGTCGGCGGTGAGACCTGACCCTGAGCACGAGCCGGACAGCGAGAGCGCCTTCGGCCTCCCCTTCTACCAGTTTGGCAGGCTGCTGCTCAGCCAGTCCCGGTCCGTGGATGATGCGATCGGGATCCTCGAGAGCTATCCGAGGGCGATTCATGGCAACTACCTATTCGGAGACTCGAAGGGCGAGGTGGCGCTCGTCGAGGTCAGCACGCAGTCGATGAACGTCGAGACTCGGACCGACACTGGATGGGTCGGACGGTCCAATCACTGGACCTCTCCGACGATGTCGGCTATCGGAAACACACCGGATGCCTGCGACTCGACGGCTGTCCGGTACGAGAGGATTACGACCCTCATGGCCGAGGGAGACGGGAACGTCGATCCTGCCCTTCTCGCGAGATGCCTGAGCGATCATGAGACTCTCGAGGAGACTGGCTGGTCGATCTGCGCTCACGGTCACGGAGAGGTAGAGCCGGGTCGGGAACGCGGCGGCTCCGTCAGCTCGGAGATCATGCAGCCTGCGCTGGGAACGATGCACTACGCGTATGGCTGGCCCTGCGGGGGCGAGGTCGACTATCCCAGAGAGCAGCCGTACCAGGACAGGTCGTGGGGACGCTACATCTCGTTCCGACTGGAAGACATGGAGCCGGGCGAGTATGTGTCCGTAGACGGCGTTCTCAGTCCCCGTGCGGTGCGGTACCTGGCGGATGCGGGTGGCGCGATGGCGGTGGGCAGCTAACGCCACTTCGTTTATCAATAGTCTCTGAGGGCTAGCCCCATGCTTGACACGGGGGCACACACAGGTAGGCATAAGCGTACAAACAGACATGAACACCAACCAACAGACCCCCTCTCCCTCAGAGCCTGCCCCGTACTTGATACGGGGGAGAGGGCTGGGGTGAGGGTGAAAACACTGCCTGCCAAACTGACACAATCTCGGTGCCTCATCCCCGTCCGTTCACCCTCATGAAAATCCGCTGCGGCGGAAGCCCATCCACCGACAACCCCACCCCGCCCTAAAGAGGGTTCGAGCAGAGGCACAACCAAATCATGTAAATCCCAAAATCACACAAATCCGAGTTCATACGAGAGACTTTCTAAAGTCCCCTGCGTGTCAAGGGCGGGCGAAAAATGTACCACTGGGGCGGTTGAAAAGTGTACCAGGGAGGACACAGACCAGCATAAGTGTCATGGCTAACTGACCAGCGAAAATGTCCGGGGGAGTGACCCTC
>JAGWBK010000078.1 GCA_021295915.1 Dehalococcoidia bacterium | reverse complement strand
TTGCCTTCCAGGCCGCGAGAATACCCATCGGTATTCCGAGCACAACCGCAAGGAATATACCCATCAAGATCATGGACACCGTCGGCTCAATGCGGGTGGATATCAGCTCCGCGACCGACCTGCCAGTGAACAGCGACGTTCCGAGATCGCCTCGGAAGAAGCCGGTGAACCAGTCCAGGTACTGAACGACCGCCGGCCTGTCCACGCCAAGCTGTGCACGAGCCTCGTTGATGTCTTCCTCTGTGGCGAACAGCAGGTAGTCTCCACCCAACAAAATTGCCGCCGGATCGCCCGGGGCAAGCTGCATGATGGAGAACGTAATGAGCGAGACCGCCAGAAAGACGGGAACGGCCAGTACGACTCTTCGTGCTATGTATGGCAGCATGATCTATGCCCAGTCATCGCCCTACTCTATTGGGGCGCGTAACGCTGCTTCGCCAGTGTCCTGTCCGATGGTACGAAACTGAAGCCCAGTCCGTTTCCCAATCGGATATGTAGATGGGCGCGACCACTGAAGATCGCGCCGCATCTAACTAAATTCCGTTAGAAGATTGCCGGTCCTACCGATCGAGCCACACATTGTGGAGGATCGGGAACAGGCAGTCCAGGCAGAAGTTCTTAACGTCAGACCTGATCGCACGCGGAGGTGAGAACATGAAGTGCCACACGCGCGCAGGGTTGTCGTAGAGCACCCTGTTCATCTCGTCGAACAGGACCTGCAGCTTCTCCTGATCGGTCTCGGTCAGGAACTGGTCTCGGAGCTCGGTGATACGAGGCTCGACCCACCTGCCGGAACCCTCAGGGTTCGAAGCAGCCATGGAAGGCGCCAGCGGGTTGAGTCCATTCGCGAAGTTGGACCACGACGTGGCCATTTCCCACGGCCCGTCCGGGTTACCCGTCACCGCGATCCGGCTCGCCCAGTCCAGGGAAACCAGTTCAACGTTAGTGAATCCGAGCTGCTTCAGCGTCTCTCCCATCACGAGCCCGGCCTCAGGCATAAACGGCATGTCGGAAGCGGCCACGAGGCGCAACGGGTAGTCCTTGATCATGGGATCGATGGCCGCGGCCTCGTCCAGGATCTGCTTACCCAGTTCAAGGTCGCCGCTAAGGGTCTTTATTCCCTCGACCTGTATGTCGTCTGCTACCGATGTCTCCCACGGCGTGCCGCAGTGAATCTCGATGTAGCACTCGGTCCAGAACTGGCGCTCGCCAACTGCCGCCTGCATGATCTTGTCATTCGGTGAAGCCGCGTATACGGCTCGCCGTGCAAGCCTTCCGGCCGGCGTCATGTCAAACGGCGGATGGTGGAAGTTGAAGGCGTGGACGCCGTAGTTTCCGTCTCTGATCGGCGACCAGTTGATGTTCGCGTTGCCGTCCAGCGTGAAGGCGAGGTCCAGCCTGAAGTCATCCAGGACGTCCACTTCACCGGTCTGAAGCGCGGCTACGCGGGTTGCGTGGTCCGGTATGTCGAGAGCGACGAACCCGTCGATGTACTGGTTGATCTCGCCCTTGGTGAAGTCCCAGGGCTCGCCAGTGTTGGGAACATAGTCCGCGAACTGCTCGAAGACCAAACGCTCCTGCGGGATCCACTCGGTCATTGCGAACGCGCCGGTCCCGATCACCTGGTCCACAGGCTGTCCAACCGCAATCGACCAGATGTCTTCATGCATGATGGACGGCTGTCTCGGGTCGAGCTGCGCGAGGAACTCGAGCACCATGGCCGTCGGCTCCTCGAACTTCATGACGATTGTGTTGTTCGCCTCGTCCAGCACCTGGTTGAAGACCTGGTCGCTGCGCTCTTTGCCCTCGTTACCTGCTGAGATGCCAAGGAGCTGCCGTCCAAGGGGATCGACGCGGGCGAACCTGTTGTGTGTCTCAGCGATGTCGAGCATCCGCAGCGGGTCGCCGTTGTGGAACGTCTGGCCGGGGCGTACCTTGAACGTGTACTCCTTGCCATCGTCGCTCAGGTTCCACGACTCGAGCATCTGCGGGTAGATCACGTAGTTCTTGTCGCGCCAGAAGAGCTGGTCATAGGCGTGACGTCCGACTGTGCCGGTGACGATGGCGCCTGTTGCGATCGGATCGATGATCTTGATCGAACCCTGCGGCACGTAGTTGATGGTGCCGCCCGGCTTGGCCATTTGCATCGCGCCCTCAATCGGCCTCGATTGAGGTCTGACCGCGGCTACGGACGGCGCCTGTACGCTGGTGCCTGCCGGTGCCTGAGCGGCAGCCGCAGGTGCAGCGGCCGCAGGTGCAGCCGGTTGCTGGGCCGCGACCGGTGCTGAGGCGGCTGGCGCCATCGCCGGCGCTGCCGGAGCGGCTGGTGCAGGAGCCTGTGGAGCCTGGGGCGCGCTCGGTTCTGCGCTCGAACACGCCACCAAGACAGCCAACACTGCTGCTAGTCCTAGTGCTATCAATATAGATCGTCGCATAAAGCTAACCTCCGGTTGACTCGCTCCTTCGTCAGCCAAGACATCCACCCGCCCACTCGCGGAGAGTCTCCGTCAATTCCATTACGGAATCCCACTTCCGTCAATGTTCCGTGCATAATACCACAACTGTATCCAACCCGGTGCCCGCCCCGTGGGAGTCCCGATTCAGCCCCACAGCCGGGGGTCCGTCACCTTGCCATACGTACAGGGGACCCCCACGGTTCCCCAGGTCAGTCCGGTTAGCACGGGCGAGCCCCTACATCCTTTCTCAAGTGCGACTGACTCAGAGAGCGGGCGCCTCGCCCGAATTGCACTGCGCTGAGGCTATAGAAGGGCAAGTAGCCATCCCTGCAAATACCCCTGATATTGACAGCCGCGCGACACCCTCAATAACATCGCTCCAGCTTCAATCTGACACCACGGAGGAAGATATGACCACGTTCGACATGAAACAGGTCGAGGTCTCCCAGGAAGTCCTCGACGGACTGAAGGCGATCCCTACCGCCACCGTCTACAACGCTGTCCGGCACTTCGGCTCTACTCTCAACGTGTGCGAGGGCCTGGTGAACCTCACTCCCGGCGAGCGCCTGGCAGCTCGGGCGCGTACTCTGAGGTTCCTCCCAAACCGCGCCGACCTCATCGCCGACCGGCCTGCCGGCGAGCACTCGACAGAGTACGTCGCGATGGGACGCTGCGGACCCGGCGACGTGCTGGTAGCCGACATCTCAGGCTCAGCCAAGGACGTCGTCGCAGGCGACGTCAAGCTCCTTCAGCTTGCGATGAACAACGCTGACGGCGTCGTGATAGACGGCGCGATCCGCGACCTCGATGTACTTATAGATGAGGGCTACGGCCTCACCGTGTACGCCAAGTACCGCAGCTTCCACGGCAACCCCGAGTACGCTCCTGCCGAGGAGAACGTCCAGATCAACTGCGGCGGCGCGCTGGTCAGGCCCGGCGACGTGCTGGTCGGAGACAACGACGGCGTGCTGGTGGTCCCATCGTGGATGGCCGAAGCCGTTCTCGAGTGGGCAGTCGAGCATGAAGACGCAGAGAACTACGTCAAGGAAAAGGTCCGCGCCGAGAACTGCCCTCCAGGTCGCTACTACCCTCCCACAGCCGAGACCATCGAGGAGATGTACCGCGTCAAAGGCCGCCGCTAGGCCCTCGCCACCCACCAACGGCCCCTCTCCCTGGGGGAGAGGGTTGGGGTGAGGGCGAATACCTGATCTGGAACCTAGCTCGCAGGTACCCAACCCTGTCCGTAACCGTCCCATAGGCGGTGGGTGTGAGTCTGAGGGGTAGTTCACAATACTCAATGTCCCCATGCCAATAGGCG
>JAGWBK010000077.1:1767-8688 GCA_021295915.1 Dehalococcoidia bacterium | reverse complement strand
TTGACGAACGCGAGCATTGTGGACTGTGGATTGCGTCGACCTCTCATGGGGTGTTCTCCTGGGCAGTTGGACTGGTGAGAGCATTGTATCCCGCCAACCCAAAGAACGAGGCCTCAGCAAGCCTTTTTCAGCAGCCTGATAGGCCGATGACATATGGCAATTTCCATGGCAAGTCGGAGTCTGCTCCGTAGCCGTGGAGGGAGACGATGAGCGGAGTCCGGCCGTCGACGAAGTCCGTTGGAAGCACGAGGACTGTGCGGTCTCCTCGTCCGGCGCCTCCGGCGTCCTCGGCGAGCCTGGCGGTCCTCTCAAGGGTGGTGCCGTCTGGGAGTGACTTCCACTCGTCTTTGTCTTCGGACCACTGCTTTTTGGTGGACTGGGTTTTGGCCTCTGTGGCGGACACCTGCTGGCTGCTGGGAGGTTCTTCGGTGGTGCTGGAACATGCGAGTAGGGTGGCGGTCAGCAGGGTGGTGGTTGCCAGTGCGCCGAGATGTCGGAGGCTTGATGTCAGGGTGTGCTTGTCCGGCATATTGTCTCCATGATGGATCCCGCAGTTGACCGTTCGCAATCCCATTTAGTACCAACTCATGGCGCGTATAGCTTTGTGGCCTGCACAACGATGACCGAATGCCCGGCTTTCACCCTCACCCTAACCCTCTCCCTGAGGGAGAGGGGATCTTCGTACAACCTAGGGAAGGGTGTGCCTGCCAGTCCAGATTTGGTAGTCTCACCGCTCTGGGTTCCGGCCTTCGCCGGAATGACGGGTGTGGGACGTTCTACATCGCAATCCTTGACGGTGTGCGGGCTCGGACATACCATCGGGCTGTAAGCCACACTTGGGAGGAGTCATCATGTTGGATACGATCGTTACTGGTGGACGGGTTGTGACTCCGCAGGGGGTGGCGGAGGTGGATGTTGCCATCTCGGATGGGAAGATCGCTGGGCTGGCGCATCCGGGGGTGCTGGCGACTGAGGGGGCGCAGGTGGTCGATGCGTCGGGGCTGATCGTGCTGCCGGGCGGGATCGAGCCGCACACGCACATCGGCATTCCTGTGCCTGAGCAGTGGGCCGGTCGGCCTGAGGTGTTCACGCAGCCTCCTGAGGCGGCAACAAGAGCCGCGGCGTTCGGGGGCGTTACCACGCTTCTCGACTTTGCGGGGACTCTGCCTGTCACTCCTGACGACCCCGTGTCTCCAGACCCGATCATGCGGCAGATGGAAGCGCGGCGTCAGGCGTTCGACGGTCACAGCTATATCGACTTTGCGTACCACTACATCCTCGCTGGCGCGGTGAGTCCTCGTACAATCGGGGAGATCGGAGAGGCTATCCAGGCCGGTCAGGCCAGCTTCAAGATCTTCACGACGTTCGGAGGGCGCGTGCCCTACGGTCACCTTCAGGCCATCTTCGAGGAGGTCTCGAAGGGCGGCGGCATCATGGCGGTTCACGCTGAGGACGACGACATGGTGCACTACATGGAGGAGAAGCTGAAGCGGGAGGGGCGTGACCAGGGTCACAACCTGCACCTGGTGCACAGCAACATCTCCGAGGACGTGTCGTTCCGCAAGGTGATCAGGATGGCGGAGCACGCCGAGGTCGCGATCTACTTCGTCCACATCACCGCGAAGGAGGGCGTGGCAGCGGTTGGGGAGGCCAGGGACCGGGGTCAGCCGGTGTACGGTGAGGCGCTGCACAACTACCTGGAGTTCACCTGCGACGACTACAAGAAGCCGAACGGCACGGGGATTCACACGTACCCGGCGATCAAGTTCGCGTCGGACAGGGACGCGCTACAGCTCGGGCTGATGGACGGCCGGCACGACGTACAAGGACGTCAAGTTCTGGGGTCAGACGATCGAGTCGGTGTGCGGAGGTCACAACGGCATCGAGACTCGGATGCCTGTGGCGTTTACGAAGTTCGTGTCGCAGGGAGGGATGTCGCTGAACAGGTTCGCCGACATCACCTCGACCAACGCGGCGAAGATCCTGGGGCTGTACCCGCGCAAGGGCGCCATCGCTCCGGGCAGCGACGCCGACCTAGTGTTCATAGACCCGAACATTCACAAGACGCTGACGCTAGACGACCTGCACGCGGACTCCGACTACAGCATCTGGGAGGGGTTCGAGTGCGAGGGGTACCCGGTGAAGACGATGCTCAGGGGCAAGGTGATCGTGGAGGACGGGAAGCTGGTCGGCAGCTCGTCGGATGGCGAGTGGCTGCCTCGGAAGGTGTCGCCTGAGACGCTGGCGAGGCCGGTGGTGTGAGGAGTTAGGGCCTGTTCAGGGTTCGTCCTCTTGCGAGGTTTTCACCCTCACCCCAGCCCTCTCCCGTCAAGGGAGAGGGGGAAATTGATTGGAATTCATGGCTGACTGTCAGCCTCATACCCCCTGTCATATCTAAGGGGCTGCTGTAGTGCCGGCTGATCACATGAAACTTGCGTCCCGGGTTATAGACGCTGTTGTGCCGGGGCACAGGCTGGTGTCGGTGATCCCGAACTCGGTGCAGGTGCTGGATACGCTGTCGCCGGGGGGCAGCAGGCTGCGGCTTGTCGTCAAGCGGATGACTGACGAGCCAGACCCGGAACGCGCGACAGCCGACTTTCACGGGCTGCGTATCGCGCGGAAGGGCGGCATTCCCGCACCTGAGCCGGTGCTGCTCGACGCCACCGGGGAGCTGCTTGGGGTGCCGGGGATCGTCACGACTTACGTGGAAGGGACGCAGAACGCTAATCCGAGCGATCCGAAGGTGTGGGCGAAGGACATCGCTGAACTGCTGCTGAGGATCCACGACATCAGACTCGATGACGACGACCGTCGCAACATCTACGACGGCAACGAGCTCGCACTGTACTTCCTGTCGGGCGAGTACCCTGAGCGAATGGCGGGACACCCGCTGTCGGAGACGATCTACGGCACAATTCGGGAGCTGCGCGGCTCGCAGGTCGCTGACCGTCCGGTGTTTCTCCACATGGACTTCTGGCCCGGGAACATACTGTGGGCCGACGGTCGAGTGTCGGCCGTGGTGGACTGGGATGCGTCCGGGCGTCGGCTACTTCAGGATGGACGCGTACCTGCGCGGCATCAAGGAGGCGGCTCAGCCGTTCCTGGAGTACTACGAGGCGGCGTCGGGGCCTGTTCGGAATCTCGGCTACTGGGAGCTCGCCTGCGCCGCACGTCCACTGCCCGACCCGGCGGCGTGGATACCTGAGCCGGGCGACCTGGGCGACCTCGTGGTGCCAATCGAGAGGGCGCACACTGACTACTATGAGTTCGTGCATGATGCGGTCCGGCGGGCGTATGCGGGGCGGTGAGATTTCACTCTCAGCCCAACCCTCCTCCCCATATCAAGCATGGGGCAGGCTCTGAAGGAGAGAGGCTTCTGCGAACCTACTCCATCTGGCGTAGGGGCGGTTCGCGAACCGCCCCTACATACATCTAGCTAAGGGACTGGTCCCGTAGCCTTGAGTTCATGCGTAGATCATGCTATTATCATGATATGGCTAACCTACAGGTGAAGAACATTCCCGATGCACTCCACGAACGTCTGCGTCGTCACGCGCTGGAAAACGGCTGCACCATGAGTTCAGTGGTGCTGACTGCTTTAGAGCGTGAGCTGGCATGGGCGGACTGGCAGAAGCGTTTTGCCGAACACCCTAAGACAGACCTTGGCGTGGATGCGGCAACTCTTATTGCCGAAGCACGGGATCAACGTGAATTAGAGACAGAGTGGCTGGATACGTAGTCGACGCATCGGTTGCGGTCGAGTATCTCCTGAAGACCCCACTCGGCTTTACGCTGGCTGACACTCTCGAGAACGCCTCGCTTGTTGCCCCGGAGTTGATCGACGCTGAAGTGCTGTCTGCCTTGCGACGGAGTGTGCTGCGTGGTGCACTGGAGGAAGCGCGAGCAAAGCTCGTCGTAGAGAGTCTGGCCCATTGGCCAGTGCGACGCATTTCTCATCGGGATCTGGTCCCAGTCGCATGGCAGTACTACCATAACGTCAGCGCCTATGATGCCTTCTACGTAGCGGCCGCTCGCGCTTATGGTCTGCCCCTGCTGACTGCCGATGGGCGACTTGCCAGGGCGCCGAACCTCGGTATTGTGGTTCAAACCGTCCGCATGGGCTGAATCTCAAAGGTGGTCGGGCCTCCCCACAAGGGTTGGACTGGTGCGTATAATGTGACGCGACATCGTCTCCCTAAGGAGGACCCCAATGGCGCTTGATCTGAACCGTATTCGCTCTGACTTCCCGGCTCTGGGGGAGTCGATCTACATGAACACCGGCGGCACGGGGCCGCTGTCGCGGCAGATGGTCGACTCCATCACCGGTCAGTACAGGGCCGCGATGGAGGCTGGGCCGGACATCCCGTCGGTCAAGGGGCCGATCAACGAGGAGTTCGAGAGGGCGCGTGGGACGGTCGCCGAGCACTTCGGGGTCACGCCCGAGGAGATCGCGCTGCTGAGGTCGGTGTCTGAGGGGCTCAGCACAGTCGCCTACGGTATGGACTGGAATGCCGGGGACGAGGTGATCGTCACCGATGAGGAGCACCCCACAGGGATCATGGTGTGGCTCAACCTGGCGGCTGAGCGGGGCATCGTGATTAGAAAGATGGGCCTGCCCGAGGACCGGCAGGAGATGCTGGCAGGGCTGGACGTGCTCATCAACGAGCGCACGAAGCTGGTGTGCATCAGCCACGTAACGACCGACACCGGAACGCGGCTGCCTGCCAAGGAGATATGTGATCTCGCCCACGAGCGGGGCGTGCCTGTCGCGATGGACTCGGCGCAGTCGGCGGGGCAGTTCCCGATTGATCTGCGCGACATGGACGTCGACTTCTACGCCGGCACAGGCCACAAGTGGCTGCTCGGCGGATGGGGCACAGGCTACTTCTACGTGAAGCGAGACTGGGTCGAAAGGCTCAAGGTGTCGTGGACGGGGTCGCAGGCGGGGACGCTGGACCGCAGCACGATGGAAGAGCTGCAGTTCCTCGACACGGCGCACAGGTTCGAGTTCGGCGGTCGTCACACCGTGCTGTACGGCGCGATGGGTAAGGCGATCGAGTACCTCGATGGCGTGGGCATGGATTCCATCGAGGCGCGTTCGACCCAGCTTGCGGACAGGCTGAAGGCGGGCATCGCCGAGATACCGGGCGCGGTGCTGCGCAGTCCCGAGAGCCACGAGTTCTCGACGGGCATCGTGACGTTATCGGTGGACGGCCTGGACGGGGACGAAGTCAACTCGCAGATGCTCGAGAGGTGGAAGGTGCTGGGACGGCCCGCGCTTCAGCAGAGCGCGATGCGGCTGTGCTGCGCGTTCTTCACCGAGGACCGCGAGATCGACACAATACTGGAGGCTATAAGCACCCTGGCGAACGAGAGTCGCCGGGCAGGCCGAGAAGATTGTACTAATGCAATTTTCGAGGAGTTAGTGAAGAGGAGTGAGAGCCGCCCACTACCACCCGGTGGTAGGGCTTGGACGATCTTCTCCGGATTGAAACCAATGGCTAGCAAACTGGGTTCCGGCCGTCGCCGGAACGACGGGATTTTGACAAGGAGGAAACAGTGACACTGAAGATTTCGGTTATATCGGGTAGAGGCGAAGCAGACACGGAGCTGATCGAAGAGCAGATCCAGGGGCTGGACTACGAGCTGGAGAAGTACGAGTGCAGCAGCGATGGTGAGACCATCGAGGCGATGGCCGGCGCGGACATCGTCATCAACGCCGGTGTGCCGATCTCCCGCGAAGTGATCGAGGAGACCGAGGGCGTGCAGGCGATACTCGTCGGCAGCCACGGGTTCAATCACATCGACCACGAGGCCGCGACGGACCAGGGGATCATGGTCGTCAACTCGGCCGGCTTCTGTACCGAAGAGGTGTCGAACCACGCGATCCTGCTGCTGCTGGCGTGCGCAAAGAAGCTGGCGCAGCTCAACGACCTGGTTAAGGCCGGCAAGTGGGGCGCGGAGACGCGCGCAGCCATCATGCCGATGGTGCCGATCTACGACCAGACGCTGGGGCTCGTCGCCTTCGGAAACATCGCTCGGGCCACGGCCCGCAAGGCGCAGGCGTTCGGCATGGACGTCATCGCGTACGACCCATACTGCCCGCCCTGGATAGCGAGGGAGTACAGGGTCAGGCTCGTCGGCAGCCTCGAAGAGCTGGCAGCGGAGTCGGACTTCGTATCCGTCCACACGCCTCTGAACAACGAGACGCGTGGGCTGCTCGGCGAGAGCTTCTTCAGGGCAATGAAGCAGACTGCGTACATCGTCAACACCTGCCGCGGGCCGGTGATCGACGAGGCAGCGTTGATCGCAGCGCTTGAGAGCGGACAGATCGCGGGCGCGGGCCTCGACGTATTCGAGGAGGAGCCGACGTCGCCGGACAACCCGCTGCTGAAGATGGACAACGTCGTTGTCTCGCCGCACTCGGCAGGCACGTCGAACATGTCGCGGGTCAGGTCGGGAGTCCAGGTCGGGCAGGAGACCTCGCGTCTGCTGAACGGCTCGTTCCCGATGTCGATAGTCAACCCCGAGGTCAGGCACGCCATCGAGGGTAGGCCGGCTGCTACTAACGTGTAGCCTAGCGGGGTCTTAGCTTAGGCAAAAGCAGGGGCGTGCCATGTGGCGCGCCCCTATTTCATTCAACGGCATCCTGTTCTTCACCAGCTAGAGGGGAGTTCCATCCCTCCCGAGAAATACCCACATCACACACGATGGAGTTCGAGACTTCTTAGCCAGGGGTTATCGCCGACGAACAGGACGTACCACCAACCAGATCTTCGTTGGAGCAATCTATGTAAGGGCCGATGTACGCAACCAGGCGACTACGGTACTCCTCCACCTGGGCTTCGATGTCGTGACCATCGTACGCTTGCGCCTCGAGCTCGAATATCTTGCCTACGCCTTCTACCTCGTCAAGATTGA
>JAGWBK010000077.1:0-1739 GCA_021295915.1 Dehalococcoidia bacterium | reverse complement strand
CCTAGAGCGGCATCCAGCACCTCTAAGAGCTCGTGACCAGGCATCTGCCAGAGTTGAAACTGGCTGACCCGAGTGTCTGTCTCCTGATAGTCCTCGTAGTAGATTAGTTCCTTCTTCTTTCCCTCAATACGGAGATTAAGCCGCCGCGTCCCCTCATCGTTCCCAAGCTCTGGAAGGTGGTAATAGTAGTCCACCTGCTCCTTGGTCTCTATGAAGGTCGCCCCGTCATCCTTGAGAAGCTGCCGCACCGGGACAAAGTCCGGGCAGTATGCCTTGATCTCTCGGTTCAAATGCACGGTCATCCGAAATACCTCCACGTTTCTCCTGTTTACTGTCTGGCGCGTTGAGACAAGTCGCTGTGCGGCGGCTTGTTGTTTATCCTCTACGTGAGGCGTCACCATGATTCGAGGATTCAAAGATCGGAGAACCGAGCGCTTCTTTGTGGGCCACTCGGTGCGGTTTGCGGACCAGGCGCCGCGCCGCCTGACGTTACTGGACAACGCTTCGGCCTTGCAAGATCTGAGCGGATTGCCCAGTAACCGACTAGAGTCCCTCTCTGGTGACCGGAGGGGCCAGTACAGCATCAGGATCAACCGCCAGTGGCGAATATGCTTCCGCTGGGACGAAGACGGACCGTACGACGTGGAGGTTGTGGACTACCATTAAGAGGAGTTTGGATATGAGTGTCAGCAACGGAATGAGACCAGTACACCCCGGAGAGATACTGCGTGAGGAGCTTGATGAGCTTGGGCTGTCGGCCAATGCGCTTGCCAAGGCTCTGGATGTGCCCACGAATCGAATCACGGCAATTCTGAGGGGGCAGCGAGGGATAACGGCTGATACGGCCTTCTGCCCTGCCCGATACTTCGGCACCACGCCCCAACTGTGGCAGAACCTTCAGAAGGCATTCGAGTTGCGTGTGGCAGAGATCGAGTCGGGGCTGCAGATCGAAGAGCGTGTACAATCACTTAATACCGTTTCAGTCTGAGTATGCCGCATGACGGGACGCTTCCTCTATCCAGTCCCATCCGGGCAGCGACCGTACCCGGTCAGGATCGGACTCCAGTCGGCTCAGGTAGGAGTTCTGTCAGCGCCAAGCTTAAACTGTGCGAAAACGCCAACTTGGAATTGACCCCCTAACAAGCGGAGTGCATCTTTGTCGGGTATTCCGACAGGAGGTGCACCGGACCAAATGTTAGGAGGTCGGTTGGTGAAAGAGCTGTACGAGTTGAGAGGCAAGGGGCGTTCGATAGACGGAATAGCCAGGGATCTGGGGATCTCGAGGAACACAGTCCGAAGGTACCTGCGCTCACCCGAGGTGCCGAAGCCCATGCTCAGGGCGAAGCGCGGATCGAAGCTGGACCCATACACCGAGTACATAGACACAAGGCTTCTGGATGGACTGGAGAACTGCGTGGTTCTGCTGAGGGAGATCAGGGAACTGGGATACCCGGGCGGATACAGCACACTGAAGAGCTACGTACATCCGAGACGACGACCTCGCCAGCCTAAGGCGACGGTGCGATTCGAGACCGAGCCGGGCGAGCAGGCACAGGTGGACTGGGGGATACTCAGCTACACCTCAGAGAACGGACGTCGGCGCAGGATGTGGGCGTTCGTAATGGTGATGGGCTTCTCCAGGGCCATCTACGTGGAGCTGGTGCGCAGGGCCGACGTCGCAACGTTCATCCGTTGCCACATCAACGCCTTCGAGTACTTCGGCGGTGTTCCGCGGCGCT
>JAGWBK010000076.1 GCA_021295915.1 Dehalococcoidia bacterium | reverse complement strand
CTGTTACCATCGGCAACGTTACGAACGGACATAATCGCTGAACACTTAGGCGGACATTTTCCCTGGACGGCGACACGTTTTCGCACAGTTTAAGCTTGGCGCTGACACCTGGCGTTGAACTCTCACTCCACAGCTTCGCGTTTTAGGTTCAGGTCGAGTAGCCGAGCGATTATCTCGCCGTCAGCAAGATCCGCAGGCCATCCATACGCCGCTGATACGGCCTCATCCAGACTCCAGTGAGCCAACCTGAGCCAGGTAGGAGGAGAGCTATAAAGGTTCGACAGCGTACGCCTTCGCCGTTCACTGAGACTGACGTCATCGGGTGGGGGATTCAACCAGCCCTGCCTGAGCGTGTTGAGATGCTTCGCAGCCTTCGCTATCTCAACCCTCTGGTCGGGCGTCGGCTCAGGAAATGGAGACGTCTCGAGTGTAGACGTTGGGGTGTACCTAAACCCCGACTCGACTTCACGCAGCTGAGTACCTTGGGACCGTGCCCACAACTCATGAATGCGGGAGTGCAGGACACCGAAGAAGTAATCGTCGTCCCTCGCGAAAGCAATGACTGCGCTGTCCGGCAGCGTATCGGCTGTGACCCAAACAAATAGCCTGTGCTTGGAGACTCTGGGAGTCACTATGTACCGATCGAGGCTGGACATCGCCGCCCGCATTTCAACTCTCGGGCGCTCGTGGAGGATGGATAGCCCACGCTCATATCGCCTTCACTGCGTGTGAGCCTGTGCTCGTTGTTTCACCCAACGTTTTCACTCCTGTTACATCCGCTGGATCAGTCCCCCGCAGCCGCTGCAGCCTTCGCTGGAAAGTGGGATCTTCAGGTACTGTCTCCGGAATGCTCCTGAGAGTACTGGACCTGTCTGCCCATGGAGGTCAGCCGGTATCGCTGTGACCTGCTTCTCGGACTGTCGGGAACCGTCATTTCGACCAAGCCGGCGTCGAGACCGGGCTGTAGGTAGGTGCTTCTGAAATGTCGCCTGTCTGCCAACTCCATTTTCTGCATAATCTCCGCCCGGCTCATCTCTCCACGCAGGACCGATATCAGGCGCTCCACATGGGGAGTGACATGGGGGGTACCATGTGGGGTCACATGAGGGGTGCCGTTCGCCGCGGAACGAGGGAACGTGACAGTCACCCACTCCGCAGAGACGTCGATGACTGGGTCTTCAGCACCATACTCCGTGCAGGCATCGTGGATTCTGCGGATACCGCTCCCTATCTGCTCGACCAGCTTCATTCGGTACAGCATGCTGAATAGGAGGGGATTGCGGGGAACACTCCGGCTTCCCAGGTCCTGCTCTCGCATACCTGCTGGTAGCCCGCCGGGCGTCACAATCTCCACGCGGTCCTGAAAGACGTAGACCTGAACGTTGGCAGTACTTCGATAGTCTCGATGAGCGATGGCGTTGACGACAGCCTCCCGCAGTGCGCTCTCAGGCAACTCGAGCCGTTCCGTTCTGCCCTGCGCATTGGGGATGAGGGCGGAGTTCAGTTGTGCCTGTAGGTAACCCCATCACATCCTGGTAGATACTGTACAGGTTTCCTTTGAACTCTCTGCGGTCGAGAATATGGGTCTTGGTACTGCCCCGGAAGACTGCACAGGTCACACTGGCCTGGATGGTGAGTCTGGTGATGTCGTCCGCCAGCAGCCAGGCTCCCGCGTGGGTCATTTTCGAGTCCCTGACGAGGTGAAGGTTTTCCAGCACGGGTATGGGATCCATGGCAGGATCGATGCCCGTGCGCTCAGCGAACTCAGCCCAGCGTGCGGAGGTAATCTCTTCTGAGAGATCGAAGGCGTTGCAGGGTGTCTCATCCTCGCGGATGAGTCCCTCGCGAAAGAAGAAGTCACGAATCTCCTCTCGCGACATCTGCTGTGAGGTCGCCCCTTCGCGAATGAAGAATCTCCCGCCAAAGGAATATGGCTTGCCGTGCTGCTCAGGGACCGTCACGCACAGCACGTCGTCCTCAGTCTCCACCTCCACTGCCACGGGAGGGTCTGCGGAACGCGCTATGCTCTGGACCTGGGACTTCAGCCTGTTGTGGTCCGCCACACCGACAACGTTCCCGGCATCGTCGACCCCGATGAGGATCACGCCGCCAGTCGCGTTTGCGAAGGCGCAAATCTCCCGTCCCAGAGTTGGTGACATGGACTGCTTGAACTCTGTGGTGAACCCTTCGCCCAGGGCGACTAGACTGGAAACTGACGGGCTGTTCATGGGAGTTCACTCTGCTCCGTGAGCCGAAATTGGCCGTGGGACCTACTGGGCTGCCTGCACACCGCTAACATTGTAAAGGCTGTCCGAAGACAGATGGAGTGCAGGGTTGCCAACTGAAATCTCTTGTCGGTTGCCTTGGCTATTGGGAGCGGGTCGTTGTCCAGGAGAGGATGCCTTCGATGGAGCCATCCTCGGCACGCTTCGTCTTTCCGGGGGACACGACTCGTCCCGAGTACCAGAATTCCCCTTTGGCATCCAACGCCGTAATGACCAGTCCACTGACGAAGACAATCTCGTTATCGGCCAGTTCCTCGACGGGTGGGAGGTTTATTCACTGAAGCCTCTGACACTCAGTGGACCACCCGGGAACGGATCGACAGATCCATTCGAGGGCATATGAGCCAGTTGACTTGTGGGTCAGATCCAGTCCCGGATGGCCCGGAAAGTTTCATCGCAGTTGACGCGGATCAGGCGGGGTGAAACTGCATTGCGAGACTAAGCCCGACCGTAGGGCCTCTCGTCCTTACGTCAGAGTTTACTGTAGGGCCCCGGTTCCCCAACACTCCGGGGCCTGCAGGTCTGCTGGCAAGCGCATCAGGGCTGAATTCGTAGATGATCAGGTCTGCATTCACCTGGAAGAATTCAACTTGCGTTCTGACTGGCAGCAATGGATATTGGACAATCAGATCCGGAGCAGTGACGTGACGGAAGCGCAGTCAAGAAAAAGGGAGCTGGAACAGGAACTGCAGCTCGTCAGGGAAATGACCAGAAGGAGGCTCTACGACCTTGACGAAGGCGAGAAGATGGTCCGTGACATCGAGCTGCAGTTATCGGGATTGTCTATACCGAAGTTTGATGCCGTGGAAGAGGCCGGCAAACTTCTTGAGAACTTCGGTGAGTATTGGCAGACCCTAGGGTTGAAGGAGCGACACGCCATTCTCACTACGATGCTGGAGGTGGTGTATGTCGATCTCGAGACCAGTGAACTGGTTGGACTTGCCCCCAAGAGCCCATTTATCCTGGTGTTCTTGGCAATGACCGAGCGAAAGGAGGTAAAAGTTTATGACGGACGTCACGTAAGTACGAAACCTTGAGGCTAACCTTATCGATCGACCTCAGGGGAGATGGTGTGTGGTGCGCTGATGCTGAAGCGCTATAGAAGGCAATGGACGAGAATCGTGTACGTAAACCTGGAAGGTCGGACCTCGTGGTACCGGTGATGTGAATGGCCGTGTTCTTCTGGTCGACAGCCAGAACCATTTATGTTGAGGGCACAAAGCGCTCCGAACGACTTAGGGGGGTTCAGAAGTCATCCCTTGAATCGAAGTACCCTCAAGAGCCGTCTTGGAGTGCCAGGGGCGGGTGAACTGGGCACCACTGGCTCAGGTACTCAGATGTGCGTCGCTGGCTGTTGAACGGCATCCTGATCAACTGCCTGTCCGCACCGGCTGGGGCAATCGTCGATCCAGACCACGCTCACCTATCTCGAGCTGGTGCCGGGCCCTACCGGGCGATTGACAGAGGTGCCCTGAGAGCTTCCGTTGGAGCCCATTTGGTCGTGCAGCCCATGAGTGCTGTAAAGGCATGAATCATAGAGAAACTTACATTCGTCACAACAGCAGGGTACGGTGGCATCGCTCGTGGTTTGAAGTCGTTGGTAGACAGGTGCAGGCCGTTGCAGAGATTGGGAATGGGCTCAGTTGGGTGAATGTACATATTGCCGGAGGTCGGCTGGACTCTTCAATGACAGACATGAGGAGTGCGAGGTGGGCTTCAGGCAGGTGTTTCTGGACATCATTGACCTGAGTGCAGATGCAGTTCTGGATTCAACGAAGCTCGATGGCCTTCTTGGTCGAGTCAAGGAGAGGGTTTCGCGCAGTGGATTCCACATTACCGACAGCCAGGTCAGACTTCTGCTTACAAGATCCTGGTGTGACGCACTGGACAAAGCTGTTGCAAGTCGCAGTTTTTCAACTGAAAGACAACTCGCCCTGAATCTATACCGGAAGCACTTCGAGCTGACCTCTGATGATGTAGGCGATGAAGCATACTTCGACGTGCTCAGAATGATGACGATTCTGAGTTCTCTGTCAGACGATGCCGTCATACCTCGATTCGACCGCAACGTATATGCGGTCCGTTTTGGGCGTCTGCCCTTCAACCTGCTCGATAGCGAAGAGTTGATCTGGGTATTCCAGAATGTGTCGTATCTGAAGCTCATGACGAGACTGAGCAAGAGGCTGTTCCGGAGCGACCAGTATGTCGCTTCCATGGAGCAGGCCGACACGGGGACGCTGGGAATCTCCACCAGGCACCTATACTTCGTGGGTTCCAGTGAGGTCTTCCGCGTCGGACTGGATAACCTGATTTCAATCAGGGAGTACAGAGACGCAATCGGATTTGTGCGAGACACGGAGGGTGCCAAGCCGGAGGCGCTCGGAATGGAAAGTACCGACGTCTGGTTTGCAATTGAGTTTATCGACGCCATCAGAGAACTGAAGAACGTCTCGCCTCCAGACGGTGACTCACCAACACTTGAAGAGTTGATGGGCGAGTGATTTCCCCGGGAGTGCAGACTCGGAACTTAGGACGCAGACTGATTCTCTTTGAAGCATGAGCCGCACCATGACGGAACAGTGGACGCTCATGGAACAAGATCACAACAGCCAGTGGGAGCGCGGCTGCAAGCTGGAAGGCATCGGGAAGGAGGCCAGCGTCCTTACCGTAGGTAGCAAACAGCCTCATGCCGTCCGGTCGGCAACCCGCTTAATCCTATGTGGGTGCCATATCCACGCAGTGAGGGTCGCTATTCAGGTATAGCAGCCAACTGTTTTCTGGAGCTAAGCAAGCCTAAAGGCCTTGTGCGCTAAGTGTCTGGGCCCCGAAGCTTTGGCAGAACCACCGAGGACAGTGTACTGCTCGAGAAGGGGCAGGATTTTTCCTCAACCCACCAATCCCGCAAATCTGATGGTCGAGCGAGAGCCCTACACTGGAAAAATGACGAGGGACGAAGCAGTCTTTCTTATGTACTTCATTCAACGAACCGAAACAGCAGCGTTAAAGAGGAGTCATCAGGGCCTCGTCACCAAAGTGGCTTACATCGCTGAATCTAACGAACTCATTCAAAACAGTGATGCCACTTAGCCTTCGGAGAAGGGGCATGCCCATCGAGTTGTTGTCGTTGAGACAGAAGAGAGCTGTGTACACATAGCTACCCCCTGTCTATAAGGTTAGTAGTCTGTGTATGAAGTCGGTGGCTTTAACTGTAAAGTCCGCAACCCATGCCTTTTAGAAGACGAAGTGCGACAAGTGATTCAGGCATCAGGTACGGGCTAGGAAACCACAAGGGCATTGAGAGGGTTAGGTCGTTCCACAGAAGGCTAGTGTAAACGTCAGGACGAGCACAACCATCAGCAAGGATGCCCATAGTAGAAGGTGTTTACCTGAACTAGCATCCTCCTGCTCCTGCCTATTCCGGAGTTGTTCGACTCTATCCCTGCGTTGCTCAGCAAGTTCACGTGACCTTCCCTCACGCGCCCTCTGACTTTGCTCCCTTTCAAGCCTGAGTTGCTCAGCACGCTGCCCTTGCTCCCGATTCAGTTGCTCAAGCAATTCAGCATTTCGTTGCTCGCGCTCAAGCCTGAGTTGCTCGCGCTCTGCAACATTTCCCAGACCAGTCCACTCTTGGGGCCCAACGCGAGTGAGATAGTAGAACACGTTCTTGTCATGGTCACGCAGGGTCTTTAGGACGCGCTCACAGGCGTCGGCGTGGGCGCGTGTCAGCATAAGCCTGTCCCAAACGAGAGAAGGATTGGTTCCAGCGGTGCTCTTTACTCGTCCCACGTGATGTTCTCGAACGCGACGCTCAAGGTCTGCTGTGTGACCGACGTAGGAGCCTTCGTCGGTCGCCAGTACATAGACATAGCAGAGAGGGTCGTCAGGCGAGAGATTGTCCAGCCACCCGGTCAGCTCCGACTTGTGCGATGCGTCCGCCTCACTCTCATTGACCTGCCGACAGAACCAGCAGAAACCATCGACTGAGTCCGCATAGTCTTCCAGACACCAACTGCATTGGGAATCATACATTCGGGTCACTCGTTCGGCTTGTTTCTTCTGCCCAGACTAAGGATGGTTTAGCTACGAGTAAAGCGATGCTTGCCTTGCACAGAGACCAAACGCCCGCCACCACCGCAGCGAATCGGATAGTACATCGTCGATGGTGTCGAAATCGGCCAGATGAGACCAGTTTGACAAGGATATCAGAGCCCCAGTACCTGAGTGAGACACTGGGCTGAAGTGTTGCATCTGGACAATCTCCCCCTAGCTGAAAATTGGACGAGAAAGACCGGTTCTG
>JAGWBK010000075.1 GCA_021295915.1 Dehalococcoidia bacterium | reverse complement strand
AGCCCTCGTTGCCGATACGCTCGATGAAATGGCTGATGGTGGAGTGGTCGAACACGTTGTCGTCGATCGAGAGGAAGCAGAACCAACGAAAAGCCAAGTTCTCCGAAATCGCCGCACACAGTCGTCTAAATGAACTGACGTTGTATAGCGACGAGATCAGCAGAGCTCTGACCAGCACCTCCGGATGGATGGCCGGTCTGCCGTTGTCGCGACAGTAGTAGTCTTCGAGCGGCTCGACGAGTCTGGCGAAGTCGAATTGCTCGTCGATCTGAATGAGGAGATGCTTTGGATCGAGGAAGTCCCTCAGACGTTTGGTGGTGAACTGGAACAGAGTGGAGTCCCTGCTATGGCGGTCCAATGACTCTAGCATCGTGGTTTCCTGACCCTGATACTCTCGCCATCTTATGCGCCTTCGTTCCCAGCGACAACCACGGCTTTTTCAACAGTCCGTTACGAATGCCCCAACCGGTACCTCATTCCTGGACATTAGCGGTGCTACTTCCAAGACCTACGTTCCGACAGACGGAGATGCTGCCCGACCCACTCACTTGCGGGCAGTAGCCAAGTACACTTATTCACAGGGACAAAACAAGACGGCAACTAGCAGTACGTCCACGCTACCCGTGGCGGTATCAGACCCAGATAATCAGCCTCTGGGATTCCCGGATCAGGGTCCCAACACTGAAGGCTTCCAAACCGGACAGACCAGGTATGTCTTAGAGGAGATGAAGGGGGCACCCGCAGTGTCCAACAAGGACGGGTCTGCCTCGACCGCTGACCCGAACCCGGACCTTGTCACCGCAATTGACGTAGAAGGAACCGACCCAGACACGCTGACCTACACGCTCGGTGGAACCGACGCAAGTCTTTTCGAGATCGACTGGGAAACTGCCCAGGTCAGCCTGCGCAGCGGCATGAAGGTCGACTTCGAAGCCGGGGACACACATACCGTCACTGTAACGGCCACCGACCCATCGCTCGAAAGCGATACGATGACGCTGACGATCAATGTGGTCAAGGTAGACGAGAAGCCCACGTTCTCCAGGAAGGGACTCTCGGTGCAAGGGCCAGCGACAGACAGCTATCCTGAGAACGAGACCAGGGATGTGGCTAGCTTCATGGCGAGAGGCTCTGAAGCACCCGGGGCTACCTGGTCGCTCGAAGGTGCAGACGCGTCAGAATTCATGATCTCCGCGGGTGGCGTGCTGACATTCCGTTCCACGCCGAACTACGAGGCCCCCACAGACGCGGATAGTAACAACGTTTACAACGTGACCGTGAAGGCCTCCAGCGACAATATCTCTGACACGATGAGCGTCACAGTAACGGTCACGAACATCGATGAGCCCGGCTCCGTATCCATATCATCCCCAGGCAACGAGGTGAAGGTCGGCGTACAGCGGACGGCCGAGTTGGACGAGGGTGACGAGGAAGTAGTAACTGGCTGGCAGTGGGCCAGCGGTGCGTCCGCCACTGGTAACTTCACCAACATCTCCGGTGCGACGAACAACACGTACACGCCGGTTGATGGAGACGTGGGTTACTTCCTGCGGATCACGGTGGCCTACACTGACGCCAGCCACGGAAGTGACTCTCTTAGCATGGTTACAGCTACCGCCGTCGAGGCCGCAACGGTCACCGTGCCTGGCACCGACGGCACGCTGGCCCTGTCGCTCAGTCAACCAATCATCGGTGAATCCATTTCGGCCACGCTGACCGACGCAGATAACCCGGACACCACCACCTATTCGTGGGAATGGGAGCGGTCTACGAACAACTCGATCTGGACTACCGTCTCCGGTGCGACCGGCGCGACCTACACCGTAGGTACTGCCGACGCGGGCAACTACCTGCGGGCGACGCTCACTTACACGGACGACTCCGGGGCAGGCCAGACTGCGACTGCAGCGACCACCAGGCGGGTGCCCGTTGACGCCCAGTACGATACCAACTTCGACGGTACGATCGACGCGCCAGAGGTGCTGGCTGCAGTGACTGACTACTTCAATTCACCGGGAACCCCCAGTGACCAGCAGAGGGTGCTGCAGGTCGTCGCGCTCTACTTCGCCGGACTGAACCAGTAGGCCGAGAACCGGCATAAGAACCTAAGTGGCGACAGGCCCATCGGAAACGGTGGGCCTGTTGTCTTCAGGAGAGAGTGAAGAGGAGCCTGGGGAAGAATGAGTGAAGAGGAGTGAGTAGTGAGAGTTTGGCACTCGGACCTGACCCCTGGGGGTGTCTCAATAGTTCCTTCTCCCCTGGCGGGAGAAGGTTAGGATGAGGGGGATTTTCACCCTCACCTCAGTCCTCTCCCATCAAGGGAGAGGAGGTCTGTTGGCTGGGGTGCCCCTCAACAGGCTCAGTACGAACGGGGTTGTGCTTAGGGCGACCGGGGTTGTGCTCAGGGCACACGGGGTGGCTGTGTATGCGTTTCTGGGTTCCGGCCTCCGCCGGAACGACGGGATGCGAAGGGAAGAAATGGTGGGCCATCGTGGACTCGAACCACGGACCTCAGTCTTATCAGGACTGCGCTCTAACCGGCTGAGCTAATGGCCCCAGTGATTGTGCGCGGCTTAGTCTGCCGGCGCTTCTGCCTTTTCGGGATCGTACTCGACGACGATCTCGACCGGCGTGTTCCTCGCTACAATCAGCTCCAGCGACTCCGACGTGCTGTCGTTGATGGGCTGATGCACCGAGTTGGGCGGCACGTAGATGAAGTCCCCGGCTCCGATCTTGTCTGCGTTCTGCAGATTCTTACCGGACAGGAACCGTCCCCTACCCTTCACCACGTAGATCGCGGACTCGCAGTTGACGTGGTAGTGCGGGCTCGCAGCGCAAGCCGGAGGGATCGTGGCGATCGCCAGGTGTATCCCCTCAGTGCCCGCAAGCGCCTTCGACACGCCAGCCAGCCGGGTCATGCTCCCTGAGGAGACCTCGACCTCCAGGCCGTCGGCAGGTACCACTTTGCACGTTGCTGTAAGTTGCGTGTCCATGTTTCGGAGTATATCTTTGGGCTGAAATGGGTGTCAAGGAATGGGGGCTGTCTGAACTGTGATTCGTCTGATTATGGGATGGACAGGATTGTGTCTGATGAGACGTGTCGGGCCCTTGCAGGAGACCAGGTTGAGGGCGGGCCCTGGATTCCCGCTTTCGCGGGAATGACGGTAATTCGCAGAGGGCTCCCATCGCAGGAATAGCGTGGAGTATGAATACACTGTCAGGTTGGTTGCATGACTGCTGACGAATTCAGGTTTCGATGTCGAATCAGGGTGCGGTGGGCGGAGTGCGACGCGCAGGGCATCGTTTTCAATGGGGCGTACTTCAGCTACCTGGAAGTGGGGATGGCGGCGTACTACCGCAACCTGGGGATCGCGCTGTATGACCCTGAGGGCCGGCGTCACTTCGACACCGCGACCGTCAAGGCGACGCTGGAGTACATCTCCCCTGCCCTCGTGGACGACGTCCTCGACCTCTACTGGCGCGTAGATCGGATTGGGAACTCCAGCATAGCGACTCGCACAGAAATCTACAACAGTCGGTCCGGTGACCTGGTGCTGAAGGCCGAAGTCATCCATGTCGACTACGACAGCGACGCTGGGACGTCCAGGCCAGTACCGGATGACCTGCGGCGACTTATCGAGACGTATGAGGCCACTGGTGAGATCATACCGCTCGATGATCTGCCCGGACTGAGAGGCGTCGCCAGATCGCCTGAGGGGCCGGACATGCCCGTCGACGTGTAGGGACGGTTCGCGAACTGCCCGAAACTGTCGGTTCGGAGGCCGTGCTTTCACCCTCACCCCCGGATCAAGTCCGGGGCAGGCTCTAGCCCTCTCCCTGAGGGAGAGGGGACTTTAGATTCCGTGGTAGGCGCCCAACAAGATCACACGGCTTCGAACCGCCCTACGGGTCTGTGCCCCTCCCTACACGTCGACCCGGACCACTATCGCGGCGTTGGCGATGACGGTCTTGTCGCCGGAGCCCTCGCGGGGCTCGATCTCGAGTCCGCCCTTCACAGTCGTGAGCTGGCCCTTGCCGTGAGGAAGGGCAGCAAGCACTTCGTCGGCGTCGACGGCGTCGGGATTGGGAATCGCGACGGTGACGTCGACGATCATGTTCTGCGATGTGTCGGGGCCCAGCAGTCCCAGGAACATCAGGCTGCTGTGGTGTACGGCGTCCCAGACTGCGCGGCGGGCCGCTCGGGTGTAGTCCTGTCCGTGCAGGTCGATGCCTATGCCGATTTCGAGAATCGCGGGTGTCAGTGCCATTGTTCTTCTCCTTAGTGTATTTGAAGGTCTCGGGAGTTCTGGTAGAATCAGGGCCATCCTACACTGCCCTCGCAGTTGGGAACAGAGAGCGGGTGTAACTCAGGGGTAGAGTGTCTGCTTCCCAAGCAGGATGTCGTGGGTTCGAATCCCATCACCCGCTCC
>JAGWBK010000074.1 GCA_021295915.1 Dehalococcoidia bacterium | reverse complement strand
TGCGGTAGATCGTCATCACGAACCCGAGGCCGGCCCTCTCCTCCTCGTACTGGTTGTAGTAGCGGCTGATGTAGGTCTCAACCTCCGAGTAGAGTTCCTGCTCCGCTTCCGACATCTCCAGCCAGATCTCTCTCGGCTCGCGAGCCGCTATGTGCTGGGTGATGAGGCCCTGATCGTGGTACTGTCGCAGCAGCTCGCGGGTGTGACGATGAATGCCGGTCACGACCGGATGGCAGGTGATGCACGTCAACCATTTTGACCGGTGCGACATTCATTCTTGCCGGTCTGATTCCTCCTTTGTCAGTTGATTCTGAGCCGCATTTGTCCTATAGCTTGGTAGGTCAAACTCCAGGATCACCGAGTGGTGAACGATCCTGTCTATTGCCGCCGCAGTCGCCATAGGGTTTGCGAACACCTTCTCCCACTCGCTGAACACCAGGTTCGAGGTGATCCCCAGAGACCTTCGCTCGTAGCGTTCGGCTATCAGCGTGAACAGCACCTCGGACTCCTCAGCTCCCTGCGGTAGGTAGCCGAGGTCGTCGATCACCAGCAGGTCGAAGTTGTCCAGCTTTCTGAGCATCCTGGGTAGCTCCAGGTCCCTCTTGGCAGCAAGCATGTCCCCGGCCTCCGCCGGGGCAGGCTCTGCACCAGGCGGTATGCTGGGATGAACAGCACCGAGCGACTGGACTCGACCAGCCTGTGTCCTATGGCACACATCGCGTGGGTCTTGCCCGTTCCCGGCATCCCGAACGCCACCACGTTGACGCCATGATCGACGAAGTCACCCGCTCCCAGTCTCTCGGGCTGCTGTCTCAGCTGCACCGCCGTCCTGTCGTGATCGGGCGTCTCCCAAGTCTTGCCCGCCGCCCGGCAGCTTCGACGCTCTCTCCACCAATCTCTCACTCGTGGCCGCCGCCGCTGGCTTCTGCGGCTCGCCTTCCATCAGATTCTCCCTCGGAAGAACCAGCGGCGGCGGGTTGATTCGTGATCAATCCGGCACCTCCCGGGTTTCAGATGATCGCCATGACAGACCGGCAGAAGCAATGGTCGTTGTTCATCTCATATCACGTCAGATCCGGAACCTCCCCCTCCGGCATGCGGTAGCCGACGCGGGGCTCGGCGAAGATGTACTTCGGGCTGGCAGCATCCTCCCCCAGCTTGCGTCGCAGCCTCATCAGGTGCGTGCGTATTACCCGAGCGTCGCGGGTGCGCGTTCGCCCCCACACCCTTCGAAGGATCTGATCGTGGGTCAGTACTCGTCCCGCACTGGTCGCAAGCTCTGAGATCAGGCGATACTCGGTGGTCGTCAACTGCACTGGAAAGCCGGCAACCGTCACGCGCCTTTCGGCATAGTCTATGGTCAGGTCTCCCAGTACATAGGGTTCGGCTGGCTCGTCCCGCGGCGGGCCCTCCTGTTTACGCAACGCCGCTCGTATTCTCGCCACGAGCTCGGTCGGTGAAAAAGGTTTGCCGATGTAGTCATCGGCCCCCATCTCGAAGGCCCTGGCGATCACCTGGTCCCTTCCGTAAGCGGACAGGAGGATCACCGGAATGTCCGCGATGTCGAGGATGTCCTGCATCAGATCGATCCCATCGGAGCCGGGCAGCAACAGATCTACCAGTGCAAGGTCGGGCCTCTCCTGCTCCATGAGGTCCAGCGCCTCCTCCGGGTCGGCTGTCACGATCACGGAATAGCCCGCATCTGAGAGGGCGTGCCGCACGTACCTGAGTGTCAGTGGATCGTCGTCCACCGCGAGGACGAGCGCCTGCTGGCCTTCCACACGTCCGAACGGCGTGGGGAGACTGGTGGGAACGGTCGCGTGGTCCTCGACGATGGGAAGCGTGAAAGTGAACTTCGCGCCGAGGCCCGGCCCGTCGCTTTCTGCCCAGATACGACCGCCGTGGGCCTCGACTATCCCCTTGCAGATGGAGAGACCCAGGCCAGAGCCAATGGTGCCATCTCCTCCTCCCTCCACGCTGTCGAGCCGGGAAAACTTCCGGAACATGAGAGGCAACCGGTCAGCAGATACACCAACTCCGTCGTCGGACAATGAGAACCACACATGGACCCCCTCCAGTCCTGCCGACAGACGGATGCTGGTCGTGGCAGGCGACTGTCGTTCGGCATTGGAAAGCAGATTCCCGAGCACCTGCACGATGCGTCGCCTGTCTGCCATAACCCTGGGCAGGTCCGGAGGCAGGTCGATGTGGATGCTGTCCCTGCCGCCTCCGCTCAGGAAGGTGTTTCTGGCACGGTCCACGAGTGTGGCTGGGTCGGTGGTTTCAGGGGTGACCGACAGTCTGCCCGTCTCTATACGGGCCACGTAGAGCAGATTACTGATCAGTTCGAGCATGTGGTTGGCCTGGTCGTCGACGATCCGGAAGAACTGCTGCATTTCGGCGGTGTCGAGAACGGACGAAGTGCCCAAAACGGCAGCAGCCGAGCCCTTGATGGAGGTGAGCGGGGCACGCAGCTCATGGCTCACCATCGCCAGAAACTCGGCCCGCAGTCGCTCCGTCTCCTCCATTGCCGACATATCCTGCATGGTAACCACCACCGACTCGACCTCTCCCCTCTCCGAACGGATTGGCGTCGCATTGACCAGGACGGTGACGGACCTACCGTCCGGGACTCTAACTGCGATCTCCTCTGCCCGCACCGTCTCGGCCACGCTCAGCGCCTGTGCCAGGGCGAACTCCTGCAGCGATATCTCCCTTCCGTCACCTCGCCGGTAGGTGATCGTCTCCAGCATCTCCTCCGGTGACTGGCCGGGGTTGCGCAGGTCGTCCACCAGCCTCGTCGCCTCCCTGTTGGAGGACAGAGGGACTCCCTTGGCGGCATCGAAGACGATGACTCCCACCGGCGAGGTGTTTATCAGAGTCTCAAGGTCGGCCCTGGCCCGTTGCTCATCCTGGTGTCTGCGGGCGTTGGAGATTGCCATGGCAGCCTGCGAGGCGAACATCCGCAGGGTGTCCTCGTCCTCCTGGGTGAACTCCAGGCCTCCCTCCTTGTGCGCCACGCTGACAGTGCCGACGTGCGTTCCCCTGTGGCGTATGGGCACGCCAAGGAAGCTCCTCACAGGCCCCAATGGTGGGCCGACCTCCGCAAGGCCGACCGACGCCGTGTGAGAGGAGAAGTCCGCCACCCTGAGTGGTTCGGCCATCCCGGACAGGTAGTGGAGCAGCTCAATGGCGCCGGTCAGACCGGCGAACGTCCGGTACTCCTCTTCGGTGACGCCGGAGGTGAGGAACGCCTCGAGCTCCCCTGACTCGTCGACGATTGTGAGGCACCCCCTGCTCGCCCCGGTCAGGGAGCGAGCGCCGTCCACCCCCCCCTGTAGGACGGTATCGAGGTCGAGGTCTTCGGTGATGCGCAGGCTGGCCTCGCCCAGCCTGTAGAGCCGCTCCCGCAGCGCTTCGTTCTCTTTCGAGAGATCGTCGGCATTCATCGGTTTCTTCAATCCCCTCCGGATAGACTCATTCCTTACAACAGAATCATGGCTGGGCGGCTCGATGGGGCCAGGGCAGTCCGGATCGCTATGGGCTCGTTTCAGGGTGATCTTACAAATTTCCGGTGTACGTTAGTCAATTGTTACCGACGGTACATGTAATGTGACTGAACGTCACCGATGATTGCACTAAAATCACCCCAATATTAAGTTGAGCCCAGCGAGTGATGCAGAGCTGGCTGGGGCACACAGAGTCAGCCCATCCTTCCGGAGCCGGACTGGGACTGTGGAGAACTGTCCGGCTCCTCTTCCCTTTCAGAGATATTCGATGATTGATTCCAAGACCGTCCTGGCGACCGTTCACCGGTAGGACGACACGCCACAGCTGACTGGGCGAGGAGAGCGCTGACGATGGATAGCATGGCAGACGACAGGTCCAACTCCAGCTCGGCCGTTCCGGCGCGAAGGTCTTCGAACGCTCCAGTCCTGCGGCGCGTGGCCGAGGGCGTGGGCGTCGTGAGACGAACCACGCCGGTGAGAGTGAGACCTCTCTTCCTCCTTGCAGTAGCGATAGCGATTCTGGGTGCGGCCTTGGCCGCCATGATGCCGGGCCTTGCCACGCCAGCTCACGCCTTGGACAGCGCGCTGGTGAGCAACCTCGGTAAGTCCAGCGACGGTGGGTCAGGTGCAAT
>JAGWBK010000073.1:6115-6957 GCA_021295915.1 Dehalococcoidia bacterium | reverse complement strand
GAGTCGCACATGGATAACCTGACGGTACGGGTAGAGGCGTCGGAGAAGTTGTACCGGGACAGCGAGGGCGCGGGCGCCGTAGGGAGGAAGTTGGCTGTGATGTTGCAGAGTAGGCTGGGGGTCGGTTGTCGCGTCGAGGTAGTGGCGCCCAAACAAATGCCACGCAGCGAGGGCAAGGCCGTTCGCATCGTTGACAGCAGGCGAATCTAGCTTCGGAGCCGAGGAATCATGAATGTCCAGACGATGCGCTACTAGAGCCACGGGAACCTTAACTAAAGCCAAGGTGAGAAGTGCATTTCCGGAATGTGGCGCGGCGCGGCAAGATCCTCCTCCAGTTGCAGGACGTGGATACCGCTAGGATACCCGTGTCGCATTTCCCTGTACCGAGCCTGTGTCAGTTTAGTAGCTGGCGTGGTTGTAGAAGGCGTCTTAGTGCGGGCGTCCATGGTCTGGAACAATATGGGCCACTGAACACCGGTACTGACGCTTCAGTCCAGTCGCTGACTCTTGTCTTGGTGATGGGCCGCTCGCGCACAGGTTGAAATACCTTGTTCACCATTTCCATGGTCCCCGCGCTATCAGGGTGTCCACCAATAGAGAACCTGAACACCCCGACTCATCTACCATGTTACTACATGAAAGTCCGCAATAAGGGGAGTTGCGGTAAGATCATATCATTCGCCCTCTCCACTACTTGACATAATGGCTCTAGTACGAACCTTCTGCCCTGGTTTGTATAACAAACTGGTGCGTACCCGGACAGACTATTATGGGTTGCCCAGGAGCTCAGCGAGCGCGTATTACGACGGTGCTTCGTCTTCTCATGCGCTAATCATCAATCA
>JAGWBK010000073.1:0-5917 GCA_021295915.1 Dehalococcoidia bacterium | reverse complement strand
GTCAACTATCTGATGAAACGGAGAATCCCATTGAGTTACGAGGACAGGACCCTCTCCTGTACAGAGTGTGGCCAATCACTCACCTTCAGCGATGACGACCAGTCGTTCTCCAGCCCGATGGTGAGACATATTCGGGACAAGGGAACTTAAAGTTAGAATTCTGGCGTCCCAGCCAGACCCATAGAGATGGCCGCCAGTCCTGGTGGCCATCTCTACGTGAAATAAGCCTAAATCGAAAGGCGGAAAACGGATGGCAATGGAGTCAACCGACGAGATGTCGGGCGCGCCGGACGGCGCTGCCAGGAAAGAATTGGAGCCAAACGAATACGCGCAACTGAAGCGGCTTGTCAAGGATGCGGGACTATTGGAAAAGAACCCGGGGCATTACGTCGTCAGGTTGATCGTGTACATGAGCCTGCTGGCGCTGAGTGTCGCGGTTCTCACGCTTGTGGACGGCGTGTGGCCGCAGATGCTGAACGCAGCCCTTCTGGCATTTGTCATTGTGCAGATGAGCTTTACCGGACACGATCTGGGCCACAAACAAGTGTTCCGTTCCAGCCGAAATAACGATATCCTCGGCCTGTTCGTGAGCTTCTTGATCGGCATCAACCGGACTTGGTGGGTTGAGAAGCATAACGAGCACCACAGTAATCCCAATGATCTGGACATGGACCCCGACATCGAAATCCCAGTGGTCGCGTTTTCGGAAGATCAGGCTCGCGCCATGAAGGGAATACCCCGCTTGATCGTCAGGCACCAGGCTTTTCTCTTCTATCCGCTGGTCTGTTTAGAGGGCTTGGTGCTCAAGTACTCGGGCATCCGGTACATGCTCACAAACAGGCTTAGGTTCCCCATAGCCGAGCCGATAATGATGGTCGGCCACATTGGTGTCTATGCTGGCTTGGTGTTCCTGTCCCTGCCGTTCTGGCAAGGGTTGCTGTTCATCGCGGTCAACCAGTTGCTGATCGGGCTGTACATTGGCTCGACGTTCGCACCCAATCATAAGGGCATGCTAATGCTCGATGGGGAGATGCGGCTTGACTTCTTAAGGAGGCAGGTGCTCACATCCAGGAATGTTAGGTCGAGTCCCATTAACGACCTTCTATACGGCGGGCTGAACTACCAGATCGAACACCATCTGTTCCCGAGTATGCCCCGCAACCGGTTGAAGGAAGCGCAGAAGATCGTCAGGCCCTTCTGCGGGGAGCATTCGATTTCGTACTACGAAACGGGCGTAGTCCAGTCGCAGCGAGAGATACTGCAGTACCTGCACCACGTCAGCGCACCGTTGCGCGCGTGAGATCCAGTGCCCGCTGTAAGATATGTGAGCGGCACATTTCGGTTATAACGGCCTGCCGGGTTCTGTGTGAGTATCCGACCTTCGACCTCGGGAGAGGTACGGTAGGCCGGCCACCCGGGGCAAGTGTGGAGAGTGCGGTAGCACGATGTTCAGGATAGGCAAGGCGTCCTGAGCGAACAGGCCGAGGGCGGTTAATTCCACCTAAACGGCCTGAGACTGCGATGATAATTTATGGGCCATCCGGGATCGGAAACTTATTCCCTGTGAGACCGACTGTTGGAGACGTCCTACTGGGTTCGTCCCATGGAACTTAGTCGTCTGGAAGGATGAAGCCTCCCGGACCCGCGAGAGTGAAGAAGTTGTCCAGCCGGCGAGCCTACAAGTCCAAACTATGTTCACTGGGGACGAGGCTCCAGTGTGACTATGTCTCGTGTGCGGCGCTTGACGTCCTGGAATGACTCAAGGTTGACTCCGGCCTGTTGGTAAGTTAGTCCTGTCATATGGTCTCTGTCCATGTGGTTGGGATGGACGGTTGGAGTATGGCTATATTAGGGAGTTTCGGATGGTTCCGCGCTCGGTGGCTCACCTCTCATCATCCGATAGCCGACGCGTGGCTCGGTGAAGATGTAGGTGGGGTTGTCTGCGTTCTCACCCAGCTTGCGACGCAGCTTGCTGACGATGGTGCGCATGGGCCGCACGTCCCTGTCCTCGCCGCTCCTCACACGCCAAACTCGCTCCAACAGGTGATCGTAGGTCAGCGTCCGCCCGGCGTTGGCCGATAGCTCGACAAGCATCTTGTACTCCATCGCCACCAGCGGTACCGAACGACTGGCAAGCGTCACCCTGCGAGAGGTGTAGTCGATGGTGAGGTCTCCCAGCATGTACGGCTCCGACGGTTCGGAGACTTCCCGCCGGCGCAGGGCAGCCCTGATCCTCGCGGCCAACTCCGTCGGCGAGAAGGGCTTGACGATGTAGTCCACAGCTCCCTTGTCTAAGGCCTTGGCTACGAGTTCCTCCCGTCCGTAGGCCGACAGGAAGATGACCGGCACGTTCGCTGTCTTCAGGATTTCCTCCATCAGCTCGATGCCGTCAGTTCCGGGGAGCATCATGTCCAGCAGCGCCAGCTGGGGCCTCTCCTCTTCTATCAGGCGGACCGCCTCCTCCGGTTCACCGGTAACTATCGGCGCATAGCCCGACTGGGCGAGAGTGTCGCGAACGTAGCGGAGGGTCTGGGGGTCGTCGTCCACAATTAGGATTCTCTCCTGTTCCTCCTCCGACTCCTCGCTCTGTGAGGAGCGCGTCGAGACCGGTGGGAGTGCGCTTGATGCGCCGATACCCGACACCCCAAGTGTCGGGAGCGTGAAGGTGAAGCGCGCCCCCAGTCCCTGCCTGTGACTCTTGGCCCAAATGCGCCCGCCGTGCGCCTCCACTATACCCTTGGAGATCGCTAGGCCCAAGCCGGTGTTCTCCCTCCGGTCGTCGGACTGTACCATGGAGAATTTCCTGAACAGGTGTGGCAAACCCTCCGCAGGGATGCCCCTTCCTTCGTCGGCCACCGCTATCGCGACGTGAGGGATCGCGCCCCATCCACCACGTCCTGCAACACCGTTTCGAAGTCTAGGTCCCCGGTGATGCGGAGACAGGCCTCGCTCAGACGGGAGAGACGGTCCCGCAGCTGTGCTATCTCTCGTAAGAGAGCGTCCGGTCGGTTAATCTCGCCGCCTCGATTGGAATGTAAAGACCCTGAAATTCCCTCCCTCGCTGACAGGCTGGATTCGGACCCAACAGGGCATTCATGCCGAATTTGCCGAAGAGTTACGAGAAGTCATAGTAACCGACTCAAGGTTACGTAAAGATTGTACTGCATGTGGTAGCGCTCTCAAACACTTTACTCGGTAAGCGGAGATAACCGCACGTTCTTCTGTCGGCGACATCCTGAAATGGATGCAGCGCATTCACAGGGGTCACAACCGTGGGGAGTTCTCGGGTCGCTGAAAGACTTTGACGACAACTAATCACGTACGGGGACATCCCCCAAGCGGAGGTACACACTTGAGAAGACGGATCGTCTGAAGAAAAGAGCCCCGCCTCTGTGTGGGGCGTAGGAGTCGTCGCCTAACGCTGACCTGTTGGAGGCGACGACTTTGGTAACCTGCAACTCCCAACATTTCTGCCTCCTGGAGTATAGGGCGCAGGCCGGATGAGCGGACAAGACTGCGATGGGACTTGTTGCCACGCTCCCATAAGGTCACTGCACATCGAAGCGCTTGGCGCCATAAGGATCATATCGAGAACGGGTCGACAGGTCATTTTGAGGGCATATGAGCCAGTCTCATTAAGAGTCAGACTCGATCCCGCATTTTTCATAATGGAACACGTTAACTCCGCCGTTCACGTGTGAGCCGATCGAGGTTGACACAATGCGCATGGGAGAATATATTTCCGGAAACAGTGTCCACATTTTCCCCCATTCAGGGCTATTGGAACCAGCCTAAGATTATTATCAGAGGCAGCATCGCAATTACCAGATGAGTCATTGCATCCCAACTTTACTGAGAATGAGGCTTTGAGCTGTTTCTTCAGCAGCCTGTTAGGGACTCGTAGCTTTGATCGCACCACAATTCGCCGTGTATAGATAGGAAAGGATGGGGTACGGAAATTGAAAAAAGTGCAGTTATTAATAGCGATGGCGACTCTCGCATTAGCGTTAGTGGCACTGATGGCATGTGCAAGTGAACCGGCGGCGGCTCCCGCCGCGCCGACACCGGACGTCGCTGCGATTGCGGCGCAGGCGGCTCAGCAAGCGGTCCAGCAGGCACAGCAAGCTCAGCCAGCGCCGGCTCCTGCAGTGCAGGGCGCCACTTCGGAAGAAGTGTCCAAGGCCGTTCAGGAGGCGCTGAAGGCGCAGGAGGCGCAGATAGCGAAGTCCGTCGAAGAGGCCGCGAAGAAGGCTGCCGAGGCGGCGGTCGAAGCCGCTCCACTCGCCGTTGCGCAGTTGAAGCCCGAGGACGTCAAGGCTGTCGAGATAAGAACAGGCCCGTCCTACGGCGGACAGCTGAGACTTGCACTAGCCAGCGAGCCCGGCTCCAAGTGGGACATGTGCGAGTTCAAGAACCAAGAAAGGCTCTCCTACTCGGTCGAGAATTTCCTGATCGGCGACTACAACAAGGGTCCGTCAGGTTCCGGCGAGACAACATATCTGCCCACACTGGATTTCGGAACGGACAAGCTCGCAACCGGAGCCCTGGCCGACAGCTGGGAAATACCGGATCCTCTGACATACAGTTTCCACGTGAGGCCGGGAATCAGATGGCAGGACAAGCATCCCACATTCGGCAGGCCGGTCGAAGTTGATGAACTGGTTGCCGAGATGAACCGCATCAAGGACTGCCGCTGGCCCAGGCACGACTTCCTGGACGAGGTGACCGGCGACGATACGGACGGCGATGGCGTCAACGATACGGTTACATACCACACCAACAAGCCGGTCTCGTTCTGGGGTTACGAGTTCGCCTGGGGTCCCTACCTGATAGCCGCACCCCCTGAGACCATCGAGCTTGGTACGGACGTTCCCTGGAACCAGTCCGGCACCGGCCCATGGATGACGGTCGAGGATGGATACGTAGCCGGCAGCAAGCTCGAATTCGAGAAGAACCCGGACTGGTGGGCCACGTACAGTGTCGAAGGCACAGAATACGCGATGCCCTTCATGGACGGGATAGTCGAGATCATCATACCCCAGGAAGCCGCCAGGCTGGCCGCCCTGAGGACGGGTAAGATTGACAAGTTGCGCTCGGTGCGCGCATCCGACTGGGCCAGCATCGAAGAGTCGAACCCCGACCTAGGCAAAGTCAAGCCTCTTGAGAGAGCGCACGTGTTCTGGATGCCGATGAACAAGCCTCCATTCGACGATCTCAGGGTGCGTCGTGCGATGAACATGGGTGTCGATAGACAGGTCTTCTCTGAGAACCTGTTCGAGGGCGACTCGGTCCTGTTCGCCTTCCCGTCGTCTCCTGAGTGGCCGCTGCACTATGTGCCGCTGGACCAGCAGCCGGAGTCGGTGCAGGAATACTTCGAGTACAACCCAATGAAGGCCGGAGAGTTGCTGGACGAGGCCGGATATCCCCTGGACGCGGACGGCACACGCACACCATTGAGCTCGAGCTCGAGTCAGCGCAGATAGCGGTGGACTTCTGGGACGACATTGGTGTGAAGGTCACGCTGGACCTGGTAGATGGTCCTGTCATACAGAGCCGTCTGTTCGAGAAGCAGTACGACTTCATGTTCTGGCACGAGCCGGCGAGGCCGAACGCGCTGAACAACTTCAGGGCCGGACACCAGTGGAACTTCTCCAACCTGAACGATCCCGCATGGCATGCCATGTGGGAGGACGTACTGGCCGCGACCGAGTCTGACGAGCAGATAGCCCTCATCAAGGAGGCGAACACCAGCTTCCTCGAACTGGCGCCGGCTGTACAGATTCCGGCCGGATTCAGCGGTGACTACTGGCAGCCATGGGTGCAGAACCACAACGGCGAGAGAATTCTTGCCTTCGTGGACTTCTCCACCAAGTGGGCCTATGTCTGGCTTGACCGCGACATGAGAGAGGCCAGGACA
>JAGWBK010000072.1:11052-15537 GCA_021295915.1 Dehalococcoidia bacterium | reverse complement strand
TCCTCAGCCTCATCGAACAGCCCTGACAGCCGCTCCAGCTTCCTGCTGGTACCGATTACGACATACCCACGCCCCGCCAGGTGCAGCGCGGTGGCCTTGCCGATGCCCGCGGACGCCCCGGTAATGAGGACAACTTGTGGGTGCGTTGGAAGTGCGGGGGTATCGTTCACAGTGGTTACTGGCCACGCAGTTCGCGAAGCTCGGCTTCCAACTCCGCAACGCGGGCCTCTGCGGTTTCCAAGGCAACTCGCCCTTCCTCAGGCGTCAACAAGAACTCACCAGTCGAGGGATCCCGGAATCTCAACTCCCCATCACACCAGCACAGGTCGAGTCCCAAGACCTCGCTGTGTCCCCAGATCAACCCATCCGGCTCATCGATTATCTCCAAGGGTTCGTAACTGCCGTCCACGAGCGCGTCACCGGCAAGGGCGGCGTCGTAAAACCTGCCGCCAGTGTGGTCGAAGCGCCAGTACTCTCGCACTCCGTAGCCCGCGTAACCGTCCCGCTTCACCGTGTAGTCCCGACGGCCAGTGCTGTGCGATGCCACCTCGAGAACAAAGTCCGGCGGCTTGCCAACCTCGCTTATCACGTAGCCATTCCGGGCGACTATGGCCTTTGGTTCGACCCCGAAGGTAACGACGCAGTCAGGTGCGAGTCTCTCAGCATCGTTGGTCGCTTCGTGTCTGAGGTATCCCTCACCGGAAATCAGAATATCATCACGGTCGGCAAAATGAGCACGCAGGCTGGAACCCGCGTAAAGCAGATGCTCGTGTTGTTGCATATCAGGTTCCCGCGGCGGATCAGGCAGCGGTTCGAGCTTTGTGTAGTCGACAGTATTCGGTTGTTTGAGCGAGCTTCGGGTGGTCATGGTTGGACTCTCCGCCGAGATGTTGATGCCAAACTCCCGACCTTGATGACAATCATATCACGGGCAAATGGGGCGTACGCCCGGCTCACAGACACGAGAATCAGTGTCAATCTGGTAGGTGCATCTAAAGTCCCCTCTCCCTCAGGGAGAGGGTTAGGGTGAGGGTGAAAACACTGTCTGCCAAACTGACTCAGTCTCCAGACACAAGACTAGCGAGTCTACCCCCCGACTACCGCCAGGTTGTCGCTCAACGGCCTCCCGCTCAGCGACCTGTCGAGGTTGCGGGCGGTGTGGATGAGTCCGACGTGGCTGTACGCCTGCGGGAAGTTGCCCAGCAGGGCGCCGCTGCGAGGGTCGATCATCTCGGAGAACAGGCCCAGGTGGTTGGCGTGAGACATTATCTGTTCGAAGTACTCGCCTGCCTTGTCGGCCTGTCCGGTGTAGAGTAGGTTGCCGATCAGCCAGAAGCTCAGCAGGGTGAACGCGCCCTCTTCCTGGGCGTCGAGGCCGTCGTCGGTCTCGGACGGCCGGTACCGCCACACGAACGGGCCGTCGGCAAGCTCGCGCGCTATCGCGTCGGCGTTCATGCGGATGCGGGGGTCGTCAGGAGGCAGGAAGCCGAGGAACGGGATCACTAGGTTGCTGGCGTCCAGTGCGTCGTCGTCGTATCGCTGCCGGAAGGCCTGCTTCTTGTCGCTCCATCCTTCGGTCAGCACCTGCTGCCTGATGTCTTCAGCGGCACGACTCCAGCGATTGGCGAGTCCGCCCTCGTTCAGCGTTCTGGCAATGCGTGCTGCCCGGTCGAGCGCCGCCCAGCACATGATCTTCGAGTACACGAAATGCCGCTGCTGACCTCTTACCTCCCACACGCCTCGGTCGCGACGCCGCCAGTTGAAGATCACCGTCTCGGCGAACTTGGTCACCAGCGCCCACGCGCGCCGCAGGATCTGTCCCTGCAGCCGGAAGAGGGTGTGGATCGCGAGAATCACCTCGCCAAAAACGTCGAGCTGAAGGTGCCGCGCCGCGCCGTTGCCGATTCGCACCGGACGGGAGCCTGCGTAGCCTTCCAGGTGGTCGAGTGTCTGCTCTCTCAGCGACGAGTTCGGCGACTCGCCGTACACGATCCTCGTCTTGCGGTCGTTCAACTTGCACTGGTCCAGGAGCCACTCGATGTACCTGTCGCCGCCTCCGTTGTCGCCGACCCTGTACAGGATGTCGATCGTGAAGCTGGAGTCCCTCAGCCACGCGTAGCGATAGTCCCAGTTGCGCGAGCCTCCGAGCGTCTCCGGCAGACTGGTGGTCGGAGCGGCGATGATCGCACCGGTCCTCCGGTACATCATCAGGTGCAGAACGAGCAGCGACCTCTTCACCGCCTCGGACCACGCACCCTCGTACCTGATTCCGGCCACTATCTCCTGCCAGAACATACGCGTGTCATCCAGCCGTGCCGCGGTGCGGTAGGTGTCGACACGGACCGGCTTGCCGTGACCGTAAGCGAGCACGAAAGACGCCGACTCTCCCTGTCGCAGCTCGAACCGTGCAGTGGCCCGCTCACTGCCAATGCGCAGGGGAACGCTTGCAAGAAGACTGAGCGTCTGCCGTCCTCCACGCGCCTGTACCCCCTCGCGCAGCGGTGTGAGGACAGTCACGCCCCGAGCGTAGTCTAGTCTGGGCTCGAACTCGCAACTGACGTCCACCTCGCCAGACTCGCACCTGAGGATCCTGTGGACCTCATGCGGGGCGTCGTCAGAAAGGGGTCCTCCGCGAACTGGCATGAAGTCAGTGACGGTCAGCACGCCCATCTCAGTCCTGAAAGACGTCTGCAGAATGTTGGTGTCAGGCAGGTACTTCTGACTGCTGGACGCGAGTCCAGCGGGCGCGATCTGAAATCTGCCACCCGACTTGCTGTCGAGCAGTGCGGCAAAGACGCTGGGCGAGTCGAACCTGGGCATGCATAGCCAGTCGATTGTCCCGTCAGTGGCGACCAGAGCCGCCGAAGACATGTCGCCAATCAGGCCGTGGCTGCCGATGTCCGGAGAGTGCTGCCAAAGCTTCATCGAGGCCAAATAAAGAGGAGTCCAAGCGAAATTCTCGGCAATCTAACACAGGCACTTGGCGTACGCAACGTATCTGACGCGGTTCCCGCAGCCATCTTCATGACCCCGCTTAGGGATCACAGGAAGAGACAGAAATGGCTTTCCAGCTTGGAACCCAATCAGTTACCCCTTCTCCCTGAGGAAGAGCGTCAGGGTAAGGGCGAAAACACTCTGGCGGCAAGCCATTTGGGATTAGCCCACACGCACTGGATTGCCGAATAGTCCGATGCGGCAGATGGGTCCCCGCTTTCGGAGATCTCTTTGTAACCCACTCTCCCTTGATGGGAGAGGGTTGGGGTGAGGGTGAAAAGGCCTTGTACTAGACTACCGGGGAACTAGCTCACACCCCATGGATTGCTGAGCAGAGAGGCACCTCGTAGTGAGGGCCGACCTGCGGGCCTCGTTCTGCCAGCCTTGTGGGCGCCCAGAGCGTCATCCGCCAACCTGTCCAGGAGGTCGTCTGACTCCGGGAGACTGAACAACTCATCCCAGCGTCGTTCCGAATCCAACTCAGCAAGCAGGAAGCGCGCAAATTCATCCTGCTGATTTTCAGGCAGCTCGGAGGCTCTATCAAAGGCCCGCTGGAGAAGCTCAGTCATCGGTACCGTCCCTTGCCAGATGGAGAGATATTCCTTGGATCATATACACAACTCAGAGCCGCTCTCAAGATCTCACACCGCCTGGAGACACTTCGTCGGAACCCAGGGGATGTGAAGCTTCTCAATTGGTTGCGATCAGGCCTCTTCACCCTCACCCCAGCCCTCTCCCTGAGGGAGAGGGGGATATGCGAAGATCTCCCCCTTCGCGGCAATGACGAGGCTGCGAGTCTCAGGCGCTGCCCTCGACCTGGACGGTGACGATGTCCACGCCGTGGTACTTCTGGTGGCGCACGGCAGACGCGTGGTAGCGCAGCAACCGGAGCGAGAGGTCGTCGAGTGTTGGGATGGCCTCTTCGTCGGTCAGGAACGCCATCTGGTCCCCGATGTTCTCATGACGCGTTGTCGCGACGAACTCCAACTCCACCATAGCGCCTTGCGGCCGGGCGACGACGATCAGGCGCGGACTACCCGACCCCTCAATCTCGTCTTCCTGCATCAGAAGGGTGGTGAGCGTCTCCTCGCCGGCCGACCGCAACCTCAGCGTGGAGGATTCGTTCCATGACAGCCTGGACGCCAGCCCGTCGAGGAACTCGTGGATCGCCGGAAGCGAGGCCATGTCCAGCGTGACCTCGAGGCGCGAGCGCCGCGTGCTCATCGCTTCGAGCAGCAGCGTCATCCCGATCGCGACCACTGCGCCGATGGTAACTCCGCTGCCAAGCAGTGCGCCCAGATCATCGCCGAGGAGGTCCTGCGTGACTGGGTGACGATGGAGTCCCAGGCCCAGCGCACATGCGAGTGCGACCACAAGCATGCGCCGGGGGTCGAGACCGTCGCGCATGATCGTCTGAAAGCCGCTGACAGACAGGATGCCCATTGCGAGCATCAGGTAAGCGCCCAACACAGGCCCCGGAATCGTCAGCAG
>JAGWBK010000072.1:3921-10939 GCA_021295915.1 Dehalococcoidia bacterium | reverse complement strand
CCGGCGATACCGGCGAGGAACATCGCAATGCCGTTGACGCTGACCATGCCCTGGATCTGACGGAAGTCGATCGCCCTCGGAAGGCGGCGGGAGCCCTGCTGGATCACCACACCGTCGCTGATCGTCTTGATCCCAAGCACCAGGGTGAGAATCGCGAACGTGGGCAGGAGCGCCCAGAACTCCCTGGTCGGTGTGAGTTCCAGGCCCAGAGACGGTACTTCGGGAATTCCAAACCACCTGGCGTCGGCGATCCGGTCACCGTCGAGCACACCGAAAGCTGCGGCGACGGCACATCCGGCCAGGATGCTGATGAGCGGCGCGACCAGGCGCCAGCGTCCCGTGGCCCGCAACGTCGCAATCACCGAGACCAGCAATGTGACTCCAGCTATCGCCGGGCCTGCGGCCGGTGCGGTGCCGTCAGGCAGGTCCTGGACGGCGTCGAACGCGATGGGCAGCACGCTTACTGCGACCAGCATCGTCACCGTACCGGAGACAACCGGTGTGATGATTCGCCGCAAAACCGGCAGCCACCAGGCGAGCGCGATCTGGACCAGGCTGCAAATGACCATCACAGTCGCGAACATCGCTGGCCCACCGATGGAGATTGCAGCCACCATGATCGCGATGAACATCGCGGCTGGCCAGGCGAGCGCGATGTGCCCGGAGCCGAATCTCCACAGTTGCGACCCCTGCAACGCCGTGGTCGCCGCACAGATCACCATCGCGGCGAAGACGCTCCAGGTCAGAAAGGTGTCGTCGGGGCCCGTCGAGCGAATCGCAATCGCCACGTTGAGCACCGTCGGTGCGACCACGAGCACGGCGCCCTGAAATCCCACCAACAGTGCGATCGTAGGGGGCAAGCCTCCTCAGGCTCAAACTGGATGGCCTGTTCAGCGTTCCTGGCAGTCAATGGTCAGCCAATCTCGCAAATCGTTCTTCAGCGAATGGGGGCCGAACTTGCAGCTAGGAATCGATTCCTTCGAAGACAACGATGTTGGCCCTCGTCGCCCGCCTGCGCAGTTCGTCAAGGGCCTCGTATTCGACGGATGCCATGTATCCTTTCGCCGCTTCGAGGCTGTCGAACTCCACGATCACAAAGCGCTTGGGCACCCAGTTGCCCTGGATTACATCGACGTCGCTGGTGCGCGCGAGGAGTCGTCCGCCGTGCGCCGCGATGGCCGCAGGAGACTTCTCGGCGAACTCAGAGTACGCGTCAGTATCGATGATTTCAGCGTCCATGATGACGTAGCCCTTCATTGTGCCACTCCTTTCATGCGAGCCTGCGCAGTTCAAATGCGGGGTGGCTCGGCAGTGTGCGGAGCTTCTCAATCCGAATTGTCTGGCGCCCTCGATGCCAATGGCGTGACCGACTACTTACGATGCCTACGGCGGTGGAGTGGAACGCTAACAGGCGAAGAGATGGCCGTCAACGCCCGGCGTATGAAGCTGGGCACAGCACAAACGAATTGCACCGGTGTCTGACAACGCACTCTTCGTCTCCAGACTTTCTAGGGGCACACGGTGATCTCGTCCATTCGCCTTCGGCACTCTTGGAACTTAGCCTCATCCCCTGTTTGCTGTCAGCGATGATCTCCCCGACGATCTCGTCTGTTTCGGAGTCATACCACCTGATGTCAGCTACCTTGTTTCCCACACCCCCACGCACAATGATGTATCCGACGCCGCCCGGAACTCGGATGATCAGTTCCTCAACCTCCAGAGACGTCAGGACTTCGCTGATCGCACCCGCAGGTCCTGGGGGACCCTCCGGCCCTGGCTCTCCCTGCGGGCCTGGCTCGCCGCGCAAACCCCTGGGACCGGCCTCACCTCGAGGTCCGACCTCGCCGGGCGGCCCGGCCTCGCCTCGCGCCCCTGCCGGTCCTGCCTCACCTCGAGGGCCGGCGTCTCCGGGCTCACCTTTCGGGCCTGGGTCTCCTGCTGGGCCTTGAGCACCGGCCTCTCCCTGCGGGCCTGGAGGGCCTTCAGGGCCCAGGCGGCCTATGTCTCCTCTGATACCGGTCGCTCCCCTATCGCCCCTTGGGCCGGCTGGACCAGGCGGGCCAGCCGGTATGTCGATCCTGTTGACCTCATCCCGGACAATCTCCCGGATCTCATCGTTACTTGGACCGCAGCTCACGAGAGTCAAGGCAGCTACTACCAGGATTGAAAGAACAAGAGCACTGACTGATTTCAAGTCACTTCTCCTTCAGAATTCTCACGCGTTGCTATCTCAGAGTAGATTGTCACATCGGCGCTGGGTTAGCGCCCAACAACGGTATGACCAGTTGATTTCGTGACTGCCCCGAGGGTCTGTTATGAATACGGCGAGGAGTCTTGGTTCAGTTTGGGTTATACAAAGGCCCAGACCAATCCCCCGCGACGGATGTCGATGCTCAGAGTAAGATTCATACTTCCTTAGGTCAAGTTTCCCCCGGCACAGCCTGTCTACCGCTTCGACGGTTACTCACCACCCCACATTGCGCACCCACCTACTCAATGCTAAGGTGCAATTATGTGCCATCCCTGACCTCGTGAGATCAACATGTACGACTACGGACTCATAGGCGACATGTCCTCGGCGGCACTGGTCGGTATGGACGGCTCGGTCGACTGGCTTTGCCTGCCCCGCTTCGACTCGCCGAGCGTCTTCGCTGCGATCCTGGACCAGGACATCGGCGGCAGGTTCCGCATCTGGCCCAGCGCTACATACGCTACCGTGCAGTCCTACGTCGAAGACACCAACGTCCTGGAGACCGAGTTCACCACGTCCACCGGCGTCGTTTCCATCACGGACTTCATGCCCATCCAGGACAACGACAAGGATGGCAAGCCTGACAAGTACCCTGACAACCCGCCGGAACTGCATCGCATCGTCAGGTGCTCCGCGGGCAGCGTGGAGATGCGGTGCGAATACGAGCCGCGACACGACTACGCTCGCGCCGTCCCAGAGTTCCGCGCGGTGAGCACGAACGGCGGCGGGAGCGCGGTCGAGGCGCAGGGCGGCGGGCAGACGATGATGCTGCTCGCCAGTGTCCCACTTCACGAGAGCGCTGCCGGAGTGTCCGGGTCCTTCACGATGTCCGAGGTCGACTCTGCGACCTTCGTGATGGCGTACGGTCCCGACCGGCCGGCTAACCTGGAGCACTACCGCACACAGGACAAGCTGGAGCTGACGCAGGGCTACTGGGAGGACCTCGTCGCGATGATGAACTACGAGGGGCTGTGGCGCGAACAGGTGGTGCGCTCCTTCCTCGTACTGCACCTGATGATCTATCGAGGCACAGGCGCCATGGTCGCAGCGCCGACCACGAGCCTCCCTGAGACGCTAGGCGGCTCGCGCAACTGGGACTACCGCTTCTCATGGCTGCGCGACACCAGCTTCGCCGTCGACATCCTCTACCGGCTCGGGGACCAATACGGAGCCGACTTCTACATCCAGTGGCTGCTGGAGCAGTGCCAGTTGAACACGCGCAGGACGCGCATCCTGTACGGCATTACGCAGGAGTCATCTCTCGAAGAGCAGGTCCTCGAGCACCTGAGTGGGTACGAGGACTCAAGGCCCGTGCGCATCGGCAACGGCGCCGCAGAGCACCTGCAGATGGACGTGTTCGGCGAGGTCATCGCATCCATACACTCGCTGCTGGTGCTGCACGGCGAACTCCCCGAGGAGGCGTGGGACCTGGTGTGCTCGCTGGCCGAGGACGTCGTGAACAACTGGCATAGGCGCGACCGCGGAGTGTGGGAGGTTCGCGGAGGTATGCAGCACTTCGTGTACTCCAAGGTGCTGTGCTGGGTGGCGCTGGACACCGCTGCATACATCGCCGCGGCTGTCGAGCAGCGTCGGTACTACAGGCGCTGGTCGCAGGTGGCGTACGACATCAAGACCGAGCTGCTGGAGCAGGGATGGAGCGAGTCGAAGCAGGCGTTCCGCCAGCACTACGCCAGCGAAGCGCTGGACGCCTCCAACCTGGCGATTCCATTCTTCGGTCTCATCCCGAGCGAGGACCCGCGCGTGCGGCAGAACCTCGACGCCATCGAGCGCGAGCTGACGGACGGCCCGCTGGTCTGGCGCTACCTTCCTGAGGAGACCGACGACGGGCTGGACGCTCAACCTGAGGGCGCGTTCACGATGCTGAGCTTCTGGCTGATAGGCAACCTGATCTACACCGGCCAGATGGATAAGGCCTTCGACTACTTCAATGACATGATCTCTCGGTGCTCGAACCACCTTGGACTGTTCGCCGAGATGTTCGACCCCGCAACCGAGCGACAGCTCGGCAACTTCCCACAGGCGTACTCGCACATCGGCCTCATCCACACCGCCCTGAACCTGTCCGGCTACATCGTCGACACCCCCACCCGCCTAATCCGCCGCCGCGACGAGGGCTAGGGGACGCCAAGCCCCCAAAGCTCGGCAGCGCGACCTGGCACAAATACTACTGTGTCCAACCACGTCCCTGTGACACTACCCTCCCTCTACCTAAGTGGTAACGACTCACACAACGTCAACCCGGTCAGCTACAATTGAGACTGATTCAGAGACGACGCCGATGACAACTATCGACAACATAGAGGACTTCCTTCGCATAGTGCGAGAAGATGAGGCTCTACGCTCGGCAGTGAGACGAGAACTGCTGACCGAAGAGCTGTTGGAGCTCCCCGCACGAGTTGCCTCGATGAGCAAGACTCAGGACTCAATCCTGGAGACTCAGAACTCCATGCTGAAGGAGATCGTCGACCTGCGCCAGACTCAGAACGAGATGCTGAAGACGCAGGACTCCATACTGAAGGAGATCGCCGATCTGCGCCAGACTCAGGACGCCATGCTGGAGACTCAAAACTTCTTGCTGAAGACCCAGAATTCCATCCTGGAACGTCTAGGCAGCGTTGAAGGCGATACAAAGCAGAACATCGTACATATTGGCGATCTGAAAGGCCTATTCATGGAGAGGTCGGCCCGTGATGATGCGCCTGTCATCACCAGCGACATGGGCCTCCGGTGGCTGAAGACACTGGAACGAGGCGAGGTGGTAATGATGGCAGATGAGGCGCAGCGCAGTGGCCTGACCGCCGGTATCTCGCGACACAACATGCGGACGTTCCGCCGCGCCGACCTGGTGATCGAAGCTGTAAACAGTGACGGAGATACGCAGTACGTAGCGGTGGAAATCTCCTACACGGCGGCCGGCCGGGATACGGAGAGAGCGACGCGGCACGCCGAGTACATCACCCGGTTCACCGGCGTGCCCGCCTACGCTGCCATCGCGAGCGTTCACATTGACAACAGGATCGAGGACGCTCTGACGGAGGACTCTCCGCAGCCGCTTGGCGTGGACCACGAAGCCAAGGTGTTCTGGTCTAGACTGCCGGAACTGGAATCGCCCAACTAGGAAGACAGGCTCCAACCGGAGTTCCCTGAGGGGTACTAACCACACCATGACCACAATATCTGACATACGCGCGCGTGAGGTGCTAGACTCGCGTGGGAACCCGACCGTTGAGGTCAACATCGGACTCAGCGACGGCTCCTGGGGCAGGGCGCTCGTGCCATCGGGCGCGTCGACCGGCGCGAACGAGGCCGTCGAGATCCGCGACGGCGACCCGAACCGCTTCCACGGACGCGGCGTGCTCAAGGCAGTCGCCAACGTGCACAACAAGATCGCCCCCGCGCTGTCCGGCAAGTCCGTAATGGACCAGCGCGCCATCGATGACCTGCTGCTCGAGCTCGACGGCACAAAAAACAAGAGCGAGCTCGGAGCGAACGCCGTTCTCGGGGTCTCGCTCGCCGCGGCCCGAGCCGCATCCACGAGCAGCGGAAAGTCCCTTTACGAGCACTTCTACAGCCTCCACCAGGATGAGTCAGGTGACGGCGAGCCGATGACGCTCCCGGTGCCGATGTTCAACATCATCAACGGCGGGCGTCACGCCGAGAACTCTACCGACTTCCAGGAATTTATGGTGCTTCCGCTCGGATTCGATACGTTCAAGCGCGCAATGCAGGCCGGAGTCGAGGTCTACCACTCGCTCATGACCGGGCTGCGCAACCGCGCTCTCGGCACGAACGTCGGAGACGAGGGCGGCTTCGCGCCTCCGGTGACCACCAACCGGCAGGCCGTCGAGCTGCTGATCGAGGCGATCGAGCGCGCAGGCTACACTCCCGGCGAGCACTGCTTCCTCGCCCTGGACGTCGCGGCGTCGGAGCTGAGCAGCCGTCCGGCACGCTACACGCTTCCGCAGCGAGAGACCTCGCTGAGCTCCGAGGACCTCGTCGACATCTACGACGCCTGGATCAGCGACTACCCGATCATCTCCATCGAGGACGGCCTCGCCGAGGACGACTGGAACTCATGGGACATGATGACGCGACGGCTGGGCTCGCGTGTGCAGCTCGTCGGCGACGACATCTACTCGACGAACCCCCGCCTGATCGAACACGGCATCGAGCGCAGCACGTCAAACGCGGTGCTGGTCAAGCTCAACCAGATCGGCACGGTGAGCGAGACGCTCGACGCCATCCGCATGACTCACGAGGCGGGCTGGGGCATCGTGATCAGCCACCGCTCCGGCGAAACCGAGGACTCCTCCATAGCCGACCTTGCCGTCGGCGTCGGCGCGGGCCAGATCAAGGCCGGCGCACCCGTCCGAGGCGAGCGTACAGCCAAGTACAACCGCCTGCTTCTCATCGAAGAGCAACTCGGCACCGACGCCAAGTACGCCGGCCCCGAGGCCTACGAGAAGTACCTGCCCCGCTCCTGACGGGAGGCACAGCTGTCGCCTCACTTATCCAGGATATTTGAACTTCTGACATCATTTGGGCAGCCTGTTTCAGCGAGGCGAGGATCTCCGCACAGCTGCATGGGCACCACTTCAGCGGCACGCCCGAACCGTTCTTCCATCATTCTGACCAACCCCGGCAGCAGTTCTTCAACGCCCACAGCGGCATAGTATCAGCCACGGCTAAACTTCACAGGCAAACGGAACCTTCCCGCGTACCGAGCACCCTTGCGTGAAAGTATCC
>JAGWBK010000072.1:0-3882 GCA_021295915.1 Dehalococcoidia bacterium | reverse complement strand
GGAGGCTCCGAGACAGGCAAGCTAGGGTGCGAATAGACAACCGCATTCGCCGGCTGTCCCTCGGAAACCCCGGGGACGTAAGACCAGTAGGAGTAGGGATATCCGAGATTCGGGTCAACTATGGGCCGGGCTACCGGGTGTACTATGTCCAGCGAGGAGAGACCCTCATCGTCCTTCTAGCCGGAGGCGACAAGGATAGCCAGGAACGGGACATACGAAGGGCGCTTGAGCTGGCACGAGGACTATAGGAGGAACCAGCTATGGAAAAGACGAAAACGAGACCGTGGGACCCCGCTGAGCATCTGGAGACCGAGGAGGACATGGCGGCATACCTGAACGTCGCACTGGAGGATGGTGACCTGAGTCTGATTATGGCGACCCTGGGCGATATCGCCCGTGCCCGGAGAATGGCATTTGTGGCGCAGCAGACAGGCTTGGGGAGGGAGAGCCTGTACAAGTCACTCTCCACCGATGGCAACCCGGAGTTTGCGACCGTACTCAAAGTGGTTAGCGCCCTGGGTCTTCGGCTCCAGGCCACCACCCTGCCTGAAGGTGGTGGATGAAGAAGGTACTCTACTCAATCATCACTGTTCGCCCCTCAGATCACAGGAACCGCAGCGAGTTTGAGTTTCGTCTCCAGAAGCCTTCCCCATAAGTCACTGCCATCCATACGAGGGATGCCTATTGCGGTATCCGTCCCCGCTATTTGTAGTACCCATGTCGGAGGAGTTCGACTGGGGGCGGGCCGAAATCGCCGGAGCCACCACCCTGGGCGCTATCCAGGGCTTTGGCCGGGCAACCCAGGTAATGGGGTTCGCCATCGAACCACTGGCGTCGGGACTGGCATACGACGCCACCGGCAGCTACAGAGCAGCCTTCATCGTCATGGCCGGCCTGGCGCTACTGGCAGCAGCGCTGATGGCCGCATCCAGAACGAAGTCAGAATCAGCGCTTTCCGGTCGGTAGGCCCCGAGTAACACCGTGTACGTGTCGCCCGTCGCATGACCCGTAAGGCAGACTGGGGTGCCGTGATTAGACATCACTCCGACGAGGCCGAGGGCTTCTCCAAAGCCGGCACCACTCGCTACGTTAGAATTCAGTCCATGAGAATAACGGCGCTATTGCTCCCAAGTATGCTGTTCGTTGTTGCGTGCACGATAGGAGGTCAGACTCCGACACCGACTCCCCTCCCAGACCCCGGAGCTACGGTGGGGACGATGGCATCTGCTCTACTCCCCACGGAAACTCCCACTGCGACACCTGTCATAAAGGCCGAAATCGAAGCGCCCTCGACCGCTACGACAGTCCCGACACTCACGCCCACTACCATCTCTTCGCCCACGCACACCGTTACGCCAATTTCAACCCTGAGCCCTACACTCACCCCCCACACCATCGCCGACCTCAGTCCCGACTTCAACCCATAGTCCCACATCGACGTCAACACCGACCCCATCGCCTGCGCCCACATTGACTCCGCAGCCAACGATTACTCCCACACCGTCGCCTGACCCCGAAAAGAGTGCGACCTTTGCCCCAATAAGCGGCGGACTCGATCACGACCCGAATGAAGGCTTCATTAAGTCAGAATTCGCCGACATCTCCATAGCAGACATGGTGATAGAGGCCACGTTTACGAACCCGTATTCTGCCGACCATCATTCGTGGGACTATGGTTTCATTCTGCGAGAACAGTCGAACGCTACGGCAGCTTCGTTTATTGAGGTCACTGTTACCAGCGCAAATCTCTGGAGCGCAGTGCTAAGGGATACGAACTCCGCCAGTGGAAAGAGGTTGGGCGGTGGTACGCTCCTCAACCTGTCAACTGACACAGACGGCGAAAATCACCTGCGCGTTGTGGCGATAGGCGAACGTGGCTAGCTATTCTTGAACGATATCCTGGCTGCCCAACTGGATCTGTCCCACAACACGGACTCCGGGTGGGTCAGCGTGATGGGGGATTTCCTGCCTGACCACCAGGGCTCGCCCGAATTCGAGGATCTCAATGTATGGGCACATTGACTCGAAACCAATGGCGGGACGGCTAACGGCTCCCCCTATCCCCACCCCGTCCGCCTCGGATAATATAGACCCGTGAGACCAACGTCCGGCCCCTGCTTTACGTGTCCAGCCTAAAGCTGGCAGGAGGAGTACGCATCATGGCAACCCGCATCGGCATCAACGGCTTCGGACGCATCGGCAGACAGGTCCTTCGCGCGATCCGCGAGAGGCACCCCGACTCCCTCGAAGTCGTCGCGGTCAACGACCTCGGCAACCCCGAAGACAACGCACGGCTGTTCAAGTACGACTCCACCTACGGCCGCTACGAGGGCGACGTCGAAGCAACCGACTCTGGCATCAGGATAGACGGCGACGAGATCGCCGTGCTGTCAGAGCGCGACCCCTCCAATCTGCCCTGGGGCGACCTCGGAGCCGAGATCGTCGTCGAGTCCACCGGCATCTTCACCAACGCCTCTCAGGCCGGCGGCCACATCGAGGCCGGTGCGAAGAAGGTGATCATTTCCGCTCCGGCCAGCGGAGAAGACCTCACCATCGTTCTCGGCGTGAACGAGGACGGCTACGACTCCGAACAGCACAACATCCTCAGCAACGCCTCCTGCACCACCAACTGCATCGCAACGATGGTCAAGGTGCTGCACGACAGCTTCGGCGTCGAGCGAGGACTGATGACCACCGTCCACGCCTACACCAACGACCAGAACATCCTTGACCAGGTGCACTCCGACCCGCGCCGCGCGAGAGCCGCCGCGCAGAACATCATTCCCACATCGACAGGCTGCCCGAGCTGAACGGCAAGATTCACGGCATGGCCATGCGGGTGCCCACGCCGACGGTCTCGGTGACCGACTTCGTGGCAACGCTGAACGGCTCAGTATCCGTCGAAGAGGTCAACGACGCGTACCGTGAGGCCGCAGCGGGCAGGCTGAACGGCATCCTGGAGTACACCGACGAGCCGCTCGTGAGCTCCGACTTCAGGCAAGACCCGCACAGCGCGATCATCGACGGCCTGTCCACGATGTCGATGGGCGGCGACATGGTGAAGGTCGTCGGCTGGTACGACAACGAGTGGGGCTACTCCTGCCGCACGGCAGACCTGGCCGCGTTCCTCGCAGAACAGGGGCTGTAGAGGCAGGTTTGAAACCCGCCCCTACGCTACGACAGGTATGGAAACAAGCCAAAAGATCCAGATAGTCCGCGCGCTGTCGAACGACCTCGCCGGATTCCTGTACACGCTGCCTGAGGACGTCTGGCGCGACGCCGATGTGTACGGCAGCGCGTGCGACCAGTGGAACATGGCCGACGTCGTCGCCCACCTGATCGACGTAGCAAACACCTACACGTTGAGCATCGAACGCGCCGTCAGCGGCAACGTGTCGCCTCCCATGGGACGCAGGTCGCTCACGTCAGAGGAGTTTGTCCAGTCCGTCATCAGCCTGCGGGACGCCTACGGCGAGGACCTGTTCCCGGAGTTCAACACGGCGTGCCTGCGGTTCAATCGCCTGATCATGGAACTCGAGCCCGACCAGTACGAGCTTCTAGCGTGGCACCCCTTCAGGGTCATGACCGTCGAACGGCTCATAGACCTGCGCGCGATGGAACTCGCGGTACACGGCTGGGACGTCCGCTACGGCATCGACCGCAGCGCCGCGATCAACCCGGTCGCCGTCCCATTCCTGAAGGGCTGGGTCCCCAGTTGGCTCAGAGCCTGCTTCCGACCACGATCCCAGAACGATCCCGAGGCCAAGCTGCGCTTCATCCTCACCGACGCCGGAGACGAGTCCTACGACCTCACCGTCGGCGCCGACGACTTCTCCCTGGACACCACAGACACCTCAGCCGAAGCCGACGCGACCCTCGAGC
>JAGWBK010000071.1 GCA_021295915.1 Dehalococcoidia bacterium | reverse complement strand
CGGACTTCACCGACGAGGAGCGCGACATCATCCGGCAGAGCATGAAGATGGCCGCCGCCTACAAGGCCGCACGGAAGCGAAGCTAGACCATGGCAGCCGACTAGTCCCCGCCAAATTGAGAATAGTGAATTAAGAATTCAGAAAAGCGCTGCGGCGCTTAATTCACCATTCACTATTCTTAATCCAGAATTCCCTCCGCCCACGCCGCGACTGATAGCAGCTTCGCCTCCTCCCAGTGCGGGGTACCGAGCTGCACCCCCAGCGGCATCGCGTTGCTGTCGAACCCCGATGGCAGCGTGATCGTCGGGAAGCCGCCGAACGTGAACGGCGACTGGAACATCGGGTCTCCGGTGGTGCTGAGGTCACGCGGCGCGGACGACGGAGTCGACGGAGTCATCACCACGTCGAAGGGCCGCATCGCCTCGGTCACGTCGCGGGTGAACGCCGCCTGCACGTCCTTCGCCTTAAGGTAGTCCACCGCGCTCACCTGCAGTCCGTCCTCGATCATCACGCGCACCTTTGGCGAGTAGTCGTCCGCCCGGTCCACGAACCATTCCCGGTGAAAGTCTGCGCCCTCGGTCGACATGAGTATCCGGTGCGCCCACAGCATATCGTCGAAGGGGTCCGGGGACAGCTCGATGTCCTCCACGACCGCTCCCGCCTCCGCAAACTGCCGGGCTATCGAGTCCGCGTGCTCCTGAGTCTCCTCAGTGGCCTTCTCCCAGAAGTGGGTGCGCACCAGCCCGATGCGCGGAGCGGACTGAGGTGCCAGCGACGCCGCGTGATAATTGGGAATCTGCGCGTCAACCGATCCGGGGTCGTTGGGGTCGTATCCCGACATCGCGTCGAGAAGCATCGCCGTGTCCTCGACGGTCCGGCCATAGTGCCCCATCGTGTCCAGCGACGCCGACACCGGCACGACGCCGTACCTGCTGATCCTGCCGAACGTGGGCTTGAGCCCGACCACGCCGTTGTACGCCGCCGGGCGCAGCACCGACCCGCCGGTCTGCGACCCGAGCGCCGCCGGGAACATCTTCGCGATGACGCCGACCGCCGAGCCCGAGCTCGACCCTCCCGGCGTGTGCGCGTGGTTCCACGGGTTGCGCGTCGGAGGCGGATCGCCGCACGCGAACTCGGTCGTGACCGTCTTGCCCATGATGACCGCGCCCGCCTGTCGCAGCTTGGAGACGGCTGTAGCGTCGAAGTCCGGCACGAAGTCTGCCAGGATCTTCGAGCAGGCTGTCGTCAGCACACCCTGCGTGTAGTAGATGTCCTTCACGCCCACCGGCACGCCGTGCAGAGGCCCGCGAGGTCCCTCGGATGCAAGTTCCCTGTCGCGCAGCCGTGCCGCTTCGAGGGCCGCGTCCTCGTCCAGCGTCACCCAGACATTGAGGTGCCGCTCAAGCTCGCTGCACACAGCCAAAAGCGCCGACATCAGCTCCTCAGCCGACACCTCACGCTCCCTGATAGCCCTCGCCGCCTCGGCAACAGTCAGATCGTGCAGTTCAGTCATGGTCGGCCTCCTCTGGGGGTGTTTTCTGTAAAGGCGCTACGCTCCACATCCTACACCGTCGTGCGTGAGGCTGCCCCGCGCAGACGAACTCCACAGTGCCGTTATACGTAGCACGGTACAGTTCGCAAAAATCTTCATGTCAGCGTCAGGCATCGAAATGAGTACGCCGCCGAATCCCAGTGCGGGCACAATGCTAGACCTACTGATACCCTTGACCGAATTCAGGGCGTAAACGAAGCGTGGTAAGGAAAGAGGTTGAAGTTTTCTGATCTGACTCCTTCGATTAGCAGGTTTGAAGCTGGTACTACAGTGAATGACATTGCTATATGGCTTGATACAGACATCACTGGTTCCATAACTCACTTTTGGTTTGAGCAGGACGGCTATCGCCGCATCTGTGACAACCAACCTAGGGAAGATAGTGAATCTCTCAGGACTGAACAAATCCTGAATCCGATCCCGTGCCAGAAGTGCAAGTCACTCTATCTGGAAGATGTGCTACATGGAAGAAAAGCTCTGAGAATCTGGGCAGACCCCCCAGTATTGAAAAAAGAAGGAGGCGCCCTATTTAATGATATGCACTCCCAGAAAATAGGGGGGCCTATATCCCCAGAGGGGGTCACTATGCCTAAAATACCCATGTCGAGTTTTGCCAGATTCTATGAAGTTAGGCCAGCTGAACAGGTGAGAATAGTACGCGATATTAGGACGCGACTCATGGACCCAGAGGGTTACATTGTTCGTGACTATTATGGCCCGCTGAGAAATCAACTGAAGGCAACGCACTGGACCACTAGGGACATTGAGTATTTCGAGGATGGGCTAGAACTGTTCTTGGAAAACCAGAAGTTCGACGATAGGAGAGATCATTACAGGCGCTTGAGCGAAGCTTATGTCTCATATTGGCATAATGTTGAGGGAGGCTACTTCACGGTCCCTCCTACCGATGTGACGATTGCCGGTCTAACGATCACAGTGCGTCCGGAGGTCGGCCTGCGAACCGTTGGGGGGGATTATCAGGCACTTAAACTCTGGTTCAACTCAGATCGGCCTTCTCGACAAGCTCGTCAATTCATTGTCTACCTGATGAATAAAGCGAAGGCACAGAATGAATCGTGGGGTGACCTTTGGTATTCGGGAATCTGGGACATAAGAAGACAGAATGTCCTTCCTCCGATCAAGCCGGCTAGAGACTTAGAGTTGGGTCTCACTGGGCAGATCGCAGCATTTCTGCATATCTGGGATGACTTAGATCGTCGGAGTCGAGAAGGGGAATTGCCTTATTAGGCATGACACCGGTGATAGGCAGTGAGGTTAAGGAATCAGGAATTCACTGCCAGCACGCATTGAATGAGAGTTTGGAAAGCTCTAGTTCGAACTCGACCTGCACAGCGCTACGGGGTTAGCGAACTAGCCGTCTCGAAACCCTCGGCCTCAAAGTCCGCGTCGAAAGCGAGCGCCGTGTTGACGGAGTACTGTCGCATAACGACGAAGCTCATGCAGTCCACGAGGCTTAGCCCACGCAGATTGCGGTCCGCCACTATCTCGACAGCGGCAGCATGATCGGACGGAGAGACCCAGTGGACGGTGAACCGCTCAGCATCCGACAGAAATGCAAGCGAACTCTCCAGTCCGAGCCTGTTCTGCAGCAGTGCCGCAGACTCCACCAGGACGTAGTTGTGGGTGAGCAACGCTTGACCTTCGGCCACCACGCTCTCGAGCGAGGCCACGGCCTCTTCGTGGTGCGAGTCTCGTGTGTTGGCGAGAGCCAAAATCGCAGAGGTGTCGAGAAATATCAACGAGCGAAATCCTCAGCGAGGGCTTCATCGTGCCTCTCGGACAGCGCTTGCGGCGTGCCTGACCGGGACTGCCCTGAGCCGATGAAGGTAAATCCTTCGAGCCCACCTGTCCGTTCGGCCGAGGGCGTCAGATACTGGTCAAGTGCCTCCCTGACCACTGCAGCTAGAGATTTATTCTCCGAGTAGGCCCGCTGCTTCGCCAACGTGTAGGTAGTCTCATCAAGCTGTATCTGCGTCCTGATCATAGTGCCATGCCTCCACTCACATCATACCATCATGATGTGAGATCTATCATAGGGGCAGAACGGGAAGGTAAACTCGCTCCCACCCTCACGCCCCCCGCAGCTTCGGCGCCGCTACAGCAAGCACAAGGATCAGCGTGATGCCGACCAGGCCCACCACCTGCGCCGCCGCTGGCGCGCCCCAGACTCCGGCGATGGCCCCGGCGGCGATGCTCCCGAAGCTGTAGGCCAGGATGGAGAACGATCGCAGTCCCATGATCCTGCCCCGGAACTCCTGTTGCGTGGTGCGCAGCAGCAGCGTGAGTATCAGCACCTGCGTCGACGCGAACGCCACGCCCACCAGCGCGAATAGTCCCATGGACAGGTACAGAGACCGGGACAGCGAGAAGACCAGAACCATCGTGTGCCACGAGACAATAGCAACGACCAGCAGCCTGCCGACTCGGCGCAGGTTGGGCACCATCGCCAGGCCCAGTGAACCGCTCAGCGCTCCGACTCCAAAGGCGAAGAGCAGCAGTCCCAGTCCGGCAGAGTCGGTGCCCAGTACGTCTCGTGCGAAGATTGGAGCCAGGCTGGTGTGTACCGTCCATCCGGCGAGGTTGATGACGACTGCCGCTGTCAGCACGGCCCAGATGACCTGGTTGCCAGCCGCGTACTTCAGGCCGTCGACCACCGTGCGCAGCACCGGCTCTGTTGGGCGGGGAGTTTCTGAACGGTCGATCCTGATGCCCACGGCGACCATACCGCTGGCGAGGTACAGCGACGCGATGGCCAGGTAGGCTCCCTGCGGACCGAACGCCTTGTACAGCAGCCCTCCGATGACCGGCCCGCCCAGCATGGCGATGTTCATGGCCACCGTGTTGAATGCCGCGCCGTTGTTCACCCGCTCCCGCGGCAGCGTGTCGGCCACCAGCGACTGCGCGACTGGCATCTGGAAGAGCCGGACGACGCCCATGAACAGCGTGATGGCGAAGATATGCCACACCTCCAGCGTATCGGTCAGGATCAGCGCCAGCATCAGGATGCCCATGATCCCCATGACGAATTCGACCGAAATCAGCAGCAGGTTGCGGGGAAGCCTGTCGGCGATGGCGCCGGTGAACAGGGCCAGGAAGTTCAGCGCCATCCGCGCGGCGGCTATGGATCCCACCAGGAACGGCGAGTCTGTCAGCGATAGCACAAACCAACCCAGCACCGCCGACTCCATCTGCGTGCCGATGCCGACCAGTGCGGTCGAGCTCCACACGAACGAGAAGTTGCGGTACCGAAAGACGCCCAGGGGCGAGGAAGCCCGGACCAGGGTGGAGGTTAGTCTCAATGTAGGGTCCCGTGCCAGTTAGTTTTGGCAGCGACCTATCCTAGCACGCTATTGTCGAATGCTATAATCCTGACAGGAGTAGATCGCACAAATCCGTCATTTCGGCGAAGGCCGGAATCCAGAAGGGTGTGGGGCAGTAGCCAGTAGCTTGTGTCCAGGCCTTTTCACCCTCACCCCAACCCTCTCACTCAGGGAGAGGGGGCATGTAATCTTCCCACGAGACCCGGAGGGCGAACATGGTCACGACACCAAAGCTGACCTATCAGGACTACGCCAACCTCGAGGGCGACGAACGCTACGAACTTCTCAATGGAGAGTTGATATTGGTTGCATCGCCCAATAGAGGCCATCAATCGGCCAGCGTACGACTGCTAACCCGGATGCATTCGTTCGTGGAAGAAAACGATCTTGGCTGGGTGTACTGTGCCCCATTCGACGTCCTGTTCACCGACACCGATGTCGTACAGCCCGACATCCTGTTCATCTCACGGGAGCGAGAGCACATCCTGACACCTGCCAACGTGCAGGGAGCCCCCGACCTCATCGTAGAGATCCTGTCGCCGTCGTCGTCAACGCGGGATTGGCGTTCCAAGCGAGAGCTGTACTCCGCCCACGGGGTTCGCGAGTACTGGATAGTCGATCCCACCAACAGGATAGTATCCATCCTACTACCCCAGGACGGAGTGCTAGAGATAGACCAGACTCACACCGAAGACGAAACGGCGACATCCACGGTCATCGAAGGCTTCAGCGTCAGCCTGGATACCATCTTCTCTTAGGGTCACACCGCACAGGACTACCCTCTATTGAGGGTGTCTCAAATGTCCCTTCTCCCCTGGCGGGAGAAGGTTAGGGCCTGCCCCGGACTTGATCCGGGGATGAGATGGATTGTACCTCTCACCCTCACCTCAGTCCTCTCCCATCAAGGGAGAGGAGGCACTAAGAACCACATTCTGAGACATTTTCTCTATTACCTAGTCCCCACCTGCCTAAAGTTGCAGGACGCCTCAACCTCGCCTTAGGCTGTGCTGGTTAGAGAAAAGGCAAAAGAACTTCAGTGGGACGGTGAATCATGACAACAGTCGAGTACGAAATAAGGGACAGGGTCGGATACGTAACCTTCAACCGGGCGGACAAGCTCAACGCTATCGACGTTGAGATGCGCAACGAGATCTGGCGCGTCATGCACGATGTCAACGACAACCCCGACGTATGGATGGCGGTCATTACAGGCAAGACCTCGTCTCGATGTCCGGCCGCGGCGACGATCTCTACGAGGACGAGATCTCCACCGAGGACCTCTACGTCTACCAGACACAGATTTACAAGCCGATCATCGCATCCATCAACGGCTTCTGTCTCGCCCAGGGAGGCGGAATCGCGCTGGCGTCCGACATCAGGATCGCCTCCGACCAGGCGCAGTTCGGCTGGCCGCAGGCGCGGCGAGGCATCGGCTCGGTCAGCGGCCCGTGCATGCTGGCGCACCGTGTGCCGCTCAACTACGCGTTCGAGTTCCTGTTCACTGGCAACATGATCTCCGCCGACCGCGCTTTGGAGCTAGGCCTGGTCAACAAGGTCGTACCGCACGACGAGTTGGAATCAGCCACCCAGGAGTACGTCGACACGCTGATGGCCAACGCACCGCTCGCCATGCGCGCCATCAAGGAGGTCACGGTGCGAGGACTGAGCATGCGCCTCGAGGACCGAGTCCGCCTGGCCGGTATAGTCAACCGCCGCCTCCAGCGCACCGAAGACGCCCAGGAAGGCATCCGAGCCTTCGCCGAAAAGCGCACCCCCTCCTTCGCCGGCCGTTAGCGAGGGCTTGACATAGGCGTATGAAATTGTAGAGGCGGTTCGCGAACCGCCCCTACGACGTTAAGAGCCTTTAGGCACTCGGCGAATGTGGTAATCTGGGCTCCAAACCAGACTGCATACCAACGGAGACCCTCATGACTAGCCAGACCAACGAGTTCTACAGCCGCCTCGGCGTCAAGCGCATCATCAACGCCGCTAGCTGGATCACCGTGTACGGAGGCAGCATCATGCCCCCCGCAGTGGTCGAGTCGATGAACGAGGCCTCCCGCTGGTTCGTCGACCTCCATGAGCTCAACCAGAAGGCCGGTGAGGTCATCGCGCGTCTGACCGGCGCGGAGGCCGGACTGGTCACCGCAGGGTCTGCAGCCGGGATGGTTCTCGAGTCCGCCGCGTGCATAGCCGGCAACGACCCCGCCAGGATCTGGCAGTTGCCCGATACCACCGGCATGAAGAACGAGATCGTCATCCACCGCGCACATCGGGTCAACTACGATCACAGCTTCCGCGTCACCGGCGCGCAGCTTATCGAGATTGGCAACACCGGCACCACGCACGAGTGGGAGCTCGAGTCCGCGATCAACGAGAACACTGCCGCAGTCGCTTACGTGTTCGGTCCCCGACGTGGCGGTGCGCTGCCGTTGCCCAGGGTCGTCGAGATCGCTCACGAGCGCGGTGTCCCGGTCATCGTGGACGCCGCTGCCATGCTGCCGCCGCCTGAGAACCTGACCAAGTTCATCGATCAGGGAGCCGACCTGGTGAGCTTCAGCGGAGGCAAGGGCGTGCTCGGTCCACAGTCGACCGGCATACTTGCCGGACGCGCCGACCTCATCGAGGCGGCCTACGCAAACTCGGCTCCGAACTCCGAGGCAATCGGACGCGCTGCGAAGGTCTGCAAGGAGGAGATCGCAGGACTCGTGACCGCGCTCGAGATGTTCGTCGACACAGACTTCGACGCAGTCCAGGCCAACTGGAGGGCCAAGTGCGCCCACGTCGCCGACCATCTACAGGGCATAGACGGACTCGACGTCGAGTTGCTGGAGGCCCGCCCCGAGCTAGATGAGCCGGACAACAACACCGCCCGTGCACACGTCAGCCTGACACCGTCGTGGACCGGCCCGTCCATCGCCGAAATCGTACAGCAACTCGAGGATGGCGACCCCGGCATACGCATCAGGGACTCACGCATCGACGACAGCTTCTCGTTCATACCCGTAAACGTCAGGGACGGTGAAGAAGAGATAGTAGCCAACCGCCTGCGAGAGATCCTCACGCAGAGCGCGTAAGTTATCACCCAGACTAGACCCCCTCTCCCTTGATGGGAGAGGGCTGGAGCCTGCCCCGTACTTGATACGGGGGTGAGGGTGAATAGACAACCCACCATCCCAAGTATGAAAATAGGACCAACCTGAACAGGAGGGACCACCATGACAACCGTTAAGTACGCACTAGACGAGTTCATCCACGACATGAGCACTCTCGTCGACGAGCAGCCTGATCAGGAGCGGCTCTTCGATCGCGGCTCTTCGTACCTGGAGCGGCTGATAGTCAACCCGGACGCAATCCCCGAGCAGTACCGGATGCCGGCCCCCGGACGCAACCACGGCACCTTCGTGCTCCACTACGGCGACAACGGCCTGCTGGTCACGACAGTAGTATGGGGCCCCGGCGACCACATCGGCCGCATGATCGGCGTGATGGACAACGGCATCACCGAGACCCGCTTCAAGCGCCACGACGACCGCTCCCGCGACGACTACGCTGAGATCGAGAAGGACCGCGAGACGCTCGTCCTGCCCGGCGATGTCAGCCTGCTGGTCCCAGAGGTCGACGAGATCCACCAGATGGACAACTACTCTGACACCCCGACGGTAGAGATCCACGTCTACGGCAACGACCTGAGAGGCCTGCAGCGCAGCAGGTATAACCTGGAGACCTGCGAAGTGAAGCACTTCGCCACCAGCCGCTTCGACAACTGCTAGCCGGGGATAACGGCCCCGTTTGAAATCCAACGTAGGGGCGGTTCGCGAACCGCCCCTACTGCCCTAATCCTGACAAGCTCATACAGGAGACCTCAGCAAACCCCCCTCTCCCTCAGAGCCTGCCCCGTGCTTGATACGGGGGAGAGGGCTGGGGTGAGGGTGAAAAGGTCTGATTCCAACAATCCGTGCGCTAGTAGATTCACCTATCCACCAGTGGAGAGAACGCCATGCCACCAACCATCTCATGCGCCGAAGTTGCAGACCTCCTCGCAGGCGACCAGCCGTTCGCGCTGATCGACGTCCGGGAATCGGGCGAGTACAACTCCTCGCACATCGTCGGAGCGAGCCTGATCCCGCGCAGGGAGCTTGAGCTACGCATCGTTGACTCCGTCCCGCACGCAGACGCAACGGTCGTTCTGTGCGACGACGACGGTCGACGTGCCGAACTCGCCGCCGAGACGCTCCGAGGCCTCGGTTACCGCAACGCCGTAGCGATGGCGGGAGGCATGGCACGCTGGGTGACCGAGCGGCGTCCCACCGAGTGGGGAGTCAACGTCCCCAGCAAGGACTTCGGCGAGAAGGTCCAGGTTCAGCACCACGTGCCCGAGATCGACGCTGTCGAGCTCCAAAGCAGGATGGACCGCGGCGACAAGATGGTGATCCTCGACACTCGTACGCCCGAGGAGTACCAGCGCAACTGCATCCCCGGCGGTCGAAGTGTCCCGAACGGCGAGTTGGCTCTGTACATAAGCGACATCCTCAGCGACGTGGACGACGATACTACCGTCATCATCAACTGCGCCGGTCGCACCAGGAGCATCATCGGCACCCGGCTGCTCCAGCGCATGGGCGTCGAGAACGTCGTCGGACTCGAAAACGGCACCGCGGGATGGGTTCTCGCCGGGTACCAGCTTGAGTACGGCGCGGACCGTCTCGACCTCCCGGAGCCGACTGAAGATGGCCTAGCCGCCGCAGAGCGGTACGCCGACCAGCTAGTTGAGCAGGACGGAGTCCGCTACATCGACGTGTCCGCGCTCGACTCCCTGATGGAGCGCCGGACGTCCGAGACCGTGTACCTCGTAGACGTCCGCACCGACTCAGAGTACGCCGGGGGTCACATTCCCGGCTTTAGGTGGTTCCCCGGAGGACAGGCCGTGCAGCGCGCCGACGAGGTCGCCGTCGTTCACAACGCGCCAATCGTGTTCTGCTGCGACGGCAGGGCGCGCGCCGCGTTCGCAGCGTCGTGGTACAGGCTGATGGGCTTCGAGGAAGTGTACGCACTTCACGGCGGCACGTCCGCGTGGGCCGAGTCCGGTCGCGTCCTCGAGAGCGGCGCGCCCGACACCGGTATGAGACCGGTCGCAGGCAAGTCGGTAACCACAGTGACGGCGGACGAAGTTGCTGCCGCCTCTCCATCCACCCGCATCATCCACGTCGGTCTCAGCGCCGAGTTCGCCCAGGGCCACGTCCCCGGCGCGTCGTGGATTCCGAGAGGCTGGCTGGAGTTCAGGATCGACGACGTCGCGCCTGACAAGGACGCCCCGATCGTCGTCACCTGCCTCGACGGCGGAGCGCAGTCCGCACTGGCAGCAGCCACGCTAACGGGCTTGGGCTACACCGACGTCAGCACACTCCAGGGCGGCACCGGCGCGTGGCGAGCCTCCGGCCGCGACGCAGAGGTCGGCCTAACCGGCGTCATGTCCCCACCCAACGACAACCTCCCCATGGGCCCAGATCGCGGCTACGCCGACATGGTCAACTACCTCCGCTGGGAAGAAGAACTAGGCCACAAGTACGCGTCAGCCGACTGACGGACTGCATCCTGGAAGTTACGTTTCGGCTATGTGACTACGTAATGCGTAACGCTGTACCTCTTGTGCTATAATTACTCTTGATCCAATAGTCGACTCGTGGCTTATCGCCCATTTCTTGTTCAGGGAGACAATCGCAACTTCTCGCTTACGATGCTTGGCCGGGAACTGATGAATGTCCTCCTACAGTGGTTAGCACATGAACACACTCACATTGAACAATACTCTCTACAGGGCCCTCGAAGATGAGGCTGCTAAGACTGGCAGGCGAGTCGACGATATTGCGGCAGAGGCTATCGAAAGTTGGCTCACAAAAGTCCACGTGTCGGAGCGCATGCCACAGAGCTGTGTATCACTCTTTGACCGTCTCGCCGAGGAATGGCGGGATGATCGGCCTCGAAGTGTCGATGTAGCCGACATGGTGATGCACCCTTCATACCAGAGGATAATCGGAATGGGCGAGGACGCTATCCCTATGATCCTCAGTGAACTCGACCGTCAGCCCGACCACTGGTTCTGGGCACTCCACTCAATTACAGGTGTAGATCCTGTACCTGAGGAGTGCCAGGGCAACATTGCGGGAATGGCTAATGCTTGGCTCGAGTGGGGACGCCAGAATGGATTCTGCCAGTAGCAGCGCATCGTGGATAGATGAGACGTTCCCTGGACTGCGTTACGACGTCACCAGCGAGCCCGATGACCGTTACAACTGCATCGCTTGGGCACTTGGCCGACAGGATGTTTGGTGGAGCCACCTCCCTGGCTACCGATGGGTCGGGTATCGTTCTCCAACCATAGAGACCTTGGAGGACGTCTTTCTCGCACTGGGATACGAGCGTTGCGACAGCGATGATCTGGAAGACGGCTACGACAAAGTGGCCCTATTCGCCCAAGGTAATCTCTGGACACACGCTGCTCGACAGTTGTCTGACAGCAGGTGGACAAGCAAATTGGGAGTGTTCGAGGACATCGAACATGACTCGCTCGACGTTATATCGGGACGGCTGTACGGCGAGGTCCATTGCATCGTGAGGAGAAGACGTCGCACATAGCGGCCGACCCCGGTGTGAATATAGGCTCGTTGGAGACCTCACCCGCTCCCCAGCGCCCCCAGCGCCGCCACCGCTGCCTCAGCCCCCGCCACCTTCTTGCTACGACCCTGGCCCGTCCCCATCGCGACGCCGTTCACCACGGCCTGGACTGTGAACGTCGGGTCGTGACTCGAACCCTTCATCCCGACCGTCTCGTACACCGGAGGCCCGTAGCCGCGTTCCATCGCCGCCTCGTGCAGCAGCGACTTGGGGTGGCGTGGGGCCGTCTCCGCCTCGGCGGCAATCTCCAGCTCAGGGTCCATGACGCGAAGAGCGAACTCGCGCGACGCTTCGTACCCCTGGTCCAGGAACAGCGCGCCCACCAGCGCCTCAAATGCGTCGACGAGGTTCGACTTGCGCTCGCTGCCCCCCCTGTCGATCTCGCCCCTGCCCATGACGAGCCATTTGCCCAGTCCGAGCCTCGCGCCGATCTCAGACAGCGACTGCCCATCCACCAGCGTGGCGCGCACCTGCGTCATGCGGCCCTCAGGCCACTCCGGGAACCTGGTCATCAACTCCTGCGCGACGATCAGTCCCAGGACTGCATCTCCCAGGAACTCCAGGCGCTGGTTCGACTCCTCGAATACGCCTGGAAACTCCGAGACGAACGAGCCGTGTACCAGCGCCTGCTCCAGCAGCGAGATGTCGTCGAATTCCAGCTCTAGCGCTGCCGCGATTTCAGCAATCTGACGTGGTGAGTGTTTCATCTGTCATTCCCATTCGAGACCTGTCGAGAGCCCCCTCTCCTAGGGGAGAGGGCTGGGGTGAGGGTGAAAACGATCTCATTACAAGCTCGCAATCACCACCCACACCCCTCTGGATTGCCGAGCGGCGAGCCACTTCGTGGGTTCCGGCTTTCGCCGGAATGACGGACCCACGCAATCTGCTAGTCCCCCAAGGCAGCTTCAGGCTGGGGAACAGCCGCACCCCGCCTGAATACCCGTCTGAGCAGGCTGGGAATGCTCTCATTCGCCAGCGTGTACACGACTGGCACCACCACGAGCGTCAGCACCGTCGAGCTCGCGAGGCCGCCTATCACGACAGTCGCAAGCTCCGCGCTGAGTATGCCGCCCTCGTCTTCGACGAACGCGGCCAGCGGCAGCAGCGCGATGCTCGTCGTGATCGCCGTCATGAGTATCGGCCGCAGCCGCACTCGTCCGCCCTGTATCAGCGCGTCGTACACGCCCAGACCCCGCTCACGCAGCTGCTCGACGAACGAGATCAGCACGATCGCATTGGTGACCACTATTCCGATCAGCATCAGAATGCCCATCATCGCGGGGAGACCCAGCGACCGGCCTGTAATCGCCAGCGCGGCCAGCGCACCGATGATCGCCAGCGGCAGGCTCGTGATGATCACGAACGGGTTTCTCAGTGAGCCGAGGCTGGCGACCATTACAAGGTAGACGCCCACGACGCCCACGATCATCGCCAGGAAGATGCTCTGGAAGCCCTCGGCTATCTGGGCAAACACGCCGCCGTTGGTAACTTCGACACCCGGCGGCATCACCAGACCGTCGATTATCTGCTGGATCTGCTGCCCTACGGCCTGTGTGTCGTCGGACGTGATGCTCCCGGTGATGGATGCAGACCTCGATCCGTCGGTCCGGGTGATGGTCACCGGCCCGTCGGTCTCGACAACAGAGGCGATCTCGCTCAGAGGACTCGAACCCAACGGGCCTGAGACCATCATGCCGCTCAGCGACTCCAGGCTGTTTATGCTGTCAGTCCGAGCGGCAAGCACCACGTCGACAGGCTCGCCATCGACCTCGATCTGCGTTACGGTCTGCCCGGTCAGGAACTGGTTCACCTGGAACGCCACCTGCTGCGTGCTGAGACCCACAGAGGCCGCACGCGCTGGGTCGACGTTGATTACGATCTCGTCTCTTGCCTCGCTCACGTTACTGGTAACGTTTTCAACCCCCGGCACCCTGTTCAGCTCGTCCATAAGCTGGACCGTGACGGCTGAGATGTCCGAATAGTTCGGGCCGGTAATGATGATGTCGAGACCTGCCTGCGGCGGTCCATCGACGATCTCCAGGACGTTGATTATCCGCCCCTCGGAGCTTCTGAGGTTGTTTCTCAACGTGTCGGCCGTGTTTTCGGGGGCGTCTTCTCTTAGCCGTACCAGTGTGCTGGACTGGTTGAATCCGCCCGGTCCGTCCGCTCCGAAAGCAGCAGCTGGACTTCCCACGGTTGTCACGTACACATCCGATAACGGCTCAAGCTGGTCCTCGATCAAACCCACTTCGTTCAACGTCGCCTGCGCCGGCGTGCCCGGCGTGAGGTTCATGTTGATCTGTACGAACCTCGGCCCGCCCGACCCGAAGAGGTTCACCGGGATGATCCCGATCAGGCTTAGGCTGCCCAGGGTAATGACGAGTGCCGCGATCAGCGTGATCGCCTTGTGCCGCAGCGCGGTCACCAGGATCGGCGTGTACACGCGCTGAAGCCATGTGTCGGTCTCGGGCAGGTCGTCCTCTTCGCCCGTGCCCTCGGGGAGGTCACCGGGCCTGAGCAGGTACGCTCCCAGCACCGGAACGGCGGTGAGCGCGACCACGAGCGATGCGATCAGTGCAAAGCTGACGGTGATAGCGAACGGGAAGAAGAACGCTCCAACCAGCCCCTCGATGAAGGCGAGCGGCAGGAAGACTACGATTGTCGTAAGCGTGGACGCCGTGATCGCCGGGCCGACCTCGACGCCACCGCTCCTTGCCGCCCTCGATGTTGCGGTACACGTTCTCCAGCACCACGATGCTGTCGTCCACGACCCTGCCGACCGATATCGCGAGCCCACCAAGTGTCATGAAGTTCAGGGCCAGCCCCTGCCAGCTCATGAGCAGCACGCCCATGAATATGCTCAGGGGTATCGACAAACCGATCACCACCGTGGGGCGAAGCGTCCTGAGAACGCCCATGATGACTGATGGTCTTAGCGTCAGGAAAAACAGGAATACGACCGAGATGGCAAGCGTCAGCCCCAGGATGGCCTCACGCTCGAGGGTAGAGATCTGCGACTGGATGTCAGGACCCTGGTCCCTGAAAGTCACGATCTCCGCGCCATTCAGTTCGCCTCGGATACTGGCCAGCGCATCCTGGACGCCCGTCGTCACGTCGATCGTGTTGGCGTCCGGGTGCTTGACGACTGCGATACTCATGCTCGGCTGGCCGTTCGTCCTGGATATGCTCGTCGGGATGCCCGACCCAAGCGTGACGTCCGCCACGTCGCCAAGCGTGACAGCCTGTCTTGAGCCTGCCGAGGGGGCCTGCCCAGAGCCTGCCGAAAGGGCCTGTCCTGAGCCTGTCGAAGGAGCCTGCCCAGCACTTGTCGAAGGTGCCTGTGCCGGTGGCCCCGACGCTCCCGGCCCGCCGGCCGGCATACCGCCGAACGCCGCCGGACTGCTCACAACCAGTCCACGCAGGTCGTCAAGCGACGAGTAAGAGTTGGTCGTCTTGATCGGCAGCAGCTTGCCGCCGTTCGAAATAACGCCGCCCGGCAGCGTGATGCTGTTCTCGCGCAGCGCCTGCGAGATCTGGAACAGCGACACGCCCTTTTCGGACGCCTTCTCGAGATCGACCGACACGAGCGCCCTGCGCTCGACGCCTCCTGAGACCTCGACACCGAAGACGCCCTCTACCGCCGATATCTCCGGCACAATCCGCGATTCGACAATGCGCTGCAGTTCCGCAACGTCGCCGCCGTTGATGACGCTTAGCTGCAGCACCGGGAACTCGTCCGGGTTGATGCGGGCGACGATAGGGTCGTTGACTCCACCGGGGAATGAGATCCCTCCTACGTTTGAGTTGATGACGTTCTCGGCGTTGGACATGTCCGTCCCGAACTCGAACGAGGCCAGGATGATCGACCGGTTCTCGGTCGAGATCGACTGCATCGCGTCGAGTCCGTCAACTCCTGTGATGGCCGCCTCGATGGGCTCGGTAACGTCCCGCACCACCGCATCCGGGTTGGCCGACGGGTAGAACGTGGTCACGGTAACCAGCGGAAACTCGATCTCCGGGAACAGCTCCACCGGCAGACTCCGGTAGGTGAATATCCCCGCCGCCAGCACAAGTATGACGGCGAGTACGGTAACTGACCTGCGACGCAGCGCAAGTCCTGTGACAAATCTGATCAAGGTTTTTCTCCAGAAGATGAGGGCTGTTGAATGTTGTTACCTAAAGGCTAGCAATCAAAGTTAGGCTGTTGCCATACATATCGTTATGGTTTGGAGTAGGCATCATTTATGCCTCAGTCGAGGTCCCGCTGAAGGCAGCGCCAGCAGATCGCCCATCGGCACTTCCAGCGCGTTCGCGATCTTCAGCACGGCTCCAATAGAAAGGTTCTGCCTGCCATGTTCGACTAGGCTGATGTACGTGCGGTCCAGTTCGGCCGCATCAGCCAACTGCTGCTGAGTCATCCTTCGGGAAGTCCGCGCTGAGTTGATCCGTCTGCCCATGAGGGTCAGGTGTTCTCCCAGCGTCAGGTTCTCATCGGTCAGTCCGACCAGTCGGCGCGCCTCGCTCACGGCCTCCAGCGCGTTGCCGACGATGGCGTCGCACCCCAACGTCTTGATGTCGAGGGATGCGCTTTCGAGGGCTCCGCCGCCCAACATGATCCTGGGTCCTGGCGAGGCCACTCTGCGTATAACGTCTGTGGCAGCCCTGACGTTAGGGAGGAATTCCGGCATCGCCGACGAGATCGCCACGAGATCGACGTTGCGATGACGAACGAACTCACCCAGGTCTGACGCCGGTGTGCCGGTCCCCAGGAAGTCGACCTCCCAGCCGTCCATCGCCAGCAGGTCGGCGATCATTCGCGCCCCGACGCTATGCTGGTCGCCCTCCACCGGCGTCACCACTGCCCGCACACCAAGTCCGGTGGGCGTCGTCATGCCCTGCCTGAGGTGGTCCATGATGTCGAGGGTGATCGTGGTAGCCAGGTGTTCCTGTGCCACATTGACGCGTCCCTCGTGCCACAGCTCCCCAACTCTGACCTGAGCCGGCGCCAGCACCTCGAGATAAATCTCGATATGGCTAACACCCCTGCCCACGGCCCGCCCAACCAACGACCGCGCCAGCTCACCCTCACCACCCACCAGAGCCTCAGCGTATCGATTTCTAAGTTCAGCTATTCGATCAGACCCTTTCACTCGACTACAGTTCTGGGGAGGTGCGTGACCTATGTTGGTAATTAACAACAACAACTAATATCAATGTTGAAATTGTAACACATAGCGCACTCAGAATCATAAGGAGATCGGTGTGCCCGACCTCGTCCTCTCCGGCCTCTACGAACATCTGCTGAAGGGCCCCAAGGTCGCTGCGAAACGCAATCATCGCAGCCTCAACAGCTAGATCCGCGCAAGGCTTACCGCATCAGTTCGCAGTGAGCCGGTAGCCCTTGTGGGTTCCTACGTGCTGGACAGCGCAGCTATTCGCGTCATCATGAGCTCGACAACCTGAGCAACTATGTGATCTACGTTTACCGGAAGAATATCCAGTTCTGAATAGCTAGTGCGGTCTTCCAATTGTGAAGTGGGAGTATCGTCGACTATCACTCGTCGCGAAACACCTTTGTCGTCAAGCTGCCACTCTATTGAGACCGTCAGGCTAAAGTCTTGACGACCAATGCCTGTGTACCCATTGAATCGGCAGTTGTGCTTAAGCAGAAGCGGTCGGTCGACACTCAGCTTGAATCCCCTGATCAATATGTACTGATTCTTCGTCTTCTCCCAGTTCCTTGGTTCAAGGAAACCACCGATGTCGACTCCGGCATTTTGACCTAACGCAATTGAAAAGCTTCGGTGGCTGGTTCGAAATAACTCTTCTCCTAGTGGCTTGAATGCCGACTCCAATCCATCAAGCATCGGTCGGACGTGTGTGTGGTAGACTGCATCCAGTGATGCGACGTCTGTGTCTGCAGGCGCTGACCCTCTCCTCTTACTCACAAAGGCCTCGATCTCCTGGTTGACTTCGAACCGTTCGAGTACTCCGGCCAGTTCACTCGCCGGCACAACATCGCAGTCGCTCCGGGTCTGACGTACTGTGCCCCCATACACACGAACTCGGCAACGCGGTTTAGTGACCTGAAGTAGTCTGAGGAGACCGTAGCGCCCGACTTTACTTCAATTGCATGGATTCCGTGACCGGTCTCGTAGAGGAGATCACATTCCAGGCCCCTTGAGTCTCGGAAGAAAGAGAGGTTGGGCTGACGACCACGATTGAAGCGATACTTGAGTGTCTCAGCAACAACCATATTCTCGAAGAGTGCCCCGCGAAGAGGATGAGTGGTTACTTGCTCCGCGTTTTCGATTCCTAGGAGATAGCTGGCCAGCCCTACGTCGTAGAAGTAAATCTTGGGGGACTTGACCAGACGCTTACGGATATTGGCGTAGAACGGTGGTAGCTGGAAGATTATGTAGCTCGTCTCCAGTATGGTGAGCCACTCCCGCACCGTTGTGTGGGACACACCGGCATCCGAACCCAGTGAGCTGAGATTGACCAGTTGCCCAACTCGGCCTGCACACAAGCGCATGAATAGTCTGAAGCTGGACA
>JAGWBK010000070.1:659-7497 GCA_021295915.1 Dehalococcoidia bacterium | reverse complement strand
GCATTCGGTCTGCCGCACCCCGATCCACGTGAGTAAAGTGATTATTACACGCCAAAACCAAGATACAAGGAGCATCATTTCCACGGCAACTCCGCTATGGGTAACTCAATCAGCCCCCTCTCCCTTGACGGGAGAGGGCTGGGGTGAGGGTGAAAGGCCCTCAGGACCACCACAGTAAAACAGGACTGCCCCAACGCCATGTCAAATTACTCTAAGGCCGAGGTGGCAGGTCCCCTTCACGGTAGATTCTTGACACCTGCACATCCCCATTGTCCACAACTCTGTAGACGACGTACCAGCCGTCAGCTAAGAATTCGATGACGCCCGGAGCAAATGGGAACCCACGGGTGGCGAACTTCCTGATGTTGTCCGCCTCAGGATCAGACAGTATCTCGAACAGTGCACTGATTGCTGAAAGATAATCTCTGGAGTTGTAGGACTCGAGCCGTGAGCGAACGGTCGCAGTGAGAACTAGCTTTGGTGTGGGTGGTTCGGCTGACACCTTTCAATTTCCCGCGTGAGGTCATCCAGCGTCATCTCGACCACTTCGCCTCTTTCAATCTCAGCGAAACCCTCCAGCACATCCGCCTTTACGGCTTCCGTGCGAATCTCGTGCAACCTGTCTTGAGGGGCCTTAACCTCAGGCAGATGAGAGGGGGTTTGACCAACCGGCTTACCAGTCGGCCTCTTGGAGGTGGCCACTACGTTCTCCTTGCATACCACATGAAGACTACGAAAAGTGTTCACTGCAGATACCTATTTGTAGCTAATCAGTCACTTTCTGTCAACCCCCTTTGAAAGTCGTGCACAGCTGTGCTGCTGTGTTGAGGGCTGTACACGGCCAGAACTCTCCATGGAAAGTCCCTGGGATGTCACGGCTAGTAGGAAGTCTCCACGGCACTTGCGATCGGATACACTCCACACACCCACCAACATCCCCATCCGGGACACGGGCACACACACCCTTTAGGGTGTGCCCGTGTCCCGGGTGTTGGAGTGAGACACTTAGGGACACTCCCGGGACAACTGTCCCAAGTACGATTCCGGGACACTTCGGAACATCCATGAGACAACTGTCCCGGACAACCGAGTGGGACACCTGGGACACTTGTCCCAGGCTCACTGTCCGGCTTCCGAAACATACTCACGAGCCACTAGTAGTCCCCATTTCCCTTCTCCCACGCGAACGAACCTGTCGTCTCTGCGTGTCAGCGTCCTGCGCACAGAATCGTGATTAGCCCCGATAGCTTCCGCCAACGCGGAACTGCTCATCGCGCCATCTTCGAGTTTCTTTGCCATCTGCTCCGCCAGTGGAGGCTTCGACGTCAGCACCGGACGCTCGACCGTTGCCACCTTCTCGACCGAGAACGACGGCGAGAACGCCATCTTCAGCGACACTGGCTTCAGCAGCGGCCCGACATTCGTCTTGCGGTGCCAGAGCGAGACCACCATCGAGTCCTCGCCCAGCTCCTGCTCCTTCTGCGCCTGCCACACGTTGCGACTCAGGTTCGACCAGAACACGCTCCCGTACGGAGTCGTGACCGGCCCGTCGGCTGTGTTCTTGCTCACGTGCGCCACGATCAGCGACGTCACCTCGAGCTGTCTCAGCCCGTAGAACAGCGCCTGCACCGACTCAGGCTCGTTCGGGTTGCCTCCGCACGCGGGAACCGCGCTGTCCACGACGACCAGGTCTATGCCCTTCGACTCGACGGTCTCGGCAAGCCACTCGACGTCGTCCACGAGCCGTCCAGCGCACCGGCGGTAGAACACCCTCGGTGGAGTCGGCAGTCCCATGCCCTCCGCGATCCTTCGCAGCCGCCCCTGCGCCTCCTCGGCCTCCATCTCCCAGTCCAGGTACAGCACGTTGCCAGGACTGCACTCGAACGGCTCCTGCATTCCCTCGGTGACCATCGTCGACAGCCACAGCGCCACCATGCTCTTGCCCACGCCGCCGTCTCCGAAGATCATGTTCGGAAGTCCCTCCGCCAGCAGCGGAGTCAGCCTGAAGCCTGACGGCGTGTTCTTCGGAGGAGCCCACTCAGAGAGGTCCAGCACGTCGGCGCCGCGCCTGTAGCGGGCCAGGACGTTGATCGAGCCTCCTCGATGAGCTGACGCCACGGAACGTCGGGCACCTCTCTCTCGCACTGTTTGGCGATGTCGACCCTGCTGCGGACCGACGTGAGCTGGTACCGAGATCCCACGATGTGTCGCCAGACGTGTCGGCCGTCCCAGGGCATGTCTGATCGGTACTGGACAGCGATCTCGCCGTACACCTCGCCGCGGTGCGCCTTGTAGATGCGCGAAATCTTGATCTGCACGCCATCCTCGGCCCAGTGCAGCCTGAAGACAGGGCCCCGTTGGTCTATTCTTGGAGCCGATAAAACCATCTCACTCCAACTCCAGTCTGTCCACAGGGATGCCTCCCACGTGGCGCACCGGTCCAGATTCACGCCAAGGCTCACCCGCGCGAAGCGTGGGCAGCACCAGCGAGGTCGATGGCCAGCTCTGCCGTCCCCTGCCCTTGCGGTCCCACTCGAGCGCATCGACGAGGCTGTCGATCGCGTCTACCAGCGCCCCGACGTCCGCGCTCGGGCCATCCGAGTGATAGGGCCTGTGCCGCCGGTGGAACCGCTCCCACGCTGCCGCCATGTTGCTCCTGCGTTGCATCTTGAACTTCGAGCGGCATCCCACGCACAGCAGCCCCTGCGTCCGCAGGTCCAGCTCCACCCCGCACTCGCACGTGACTGTTCGCTTGTACTCGCCGTTCTTGTCTTCACTCTCCGTCATGAGAGATTCCTTTCCGGCCTATAAAATACAAAAGGCCCTCACCGAGTCCACCAAAGCAAACTCGGGAGGGCCATTTACAGACCTATCGGGGACGGTCCAGCCGTCAGGTATTCAGATGTCCGGCCATGCCCCTATTCGCACAGCCGTTCTAGTTCATGATGCAACATCCACCCACATATTGCAACCAAGGGAAAATCCCCTCTCCCCTGACGGGAGAGGGCTAGGGTGAGGATGAAATACCCGCCACATTCATCCCCCGTAGGGGCAGGTTCCGCACCCGCAAAGCGGCTGGCGAAGCGAACCTGCCTCTACCAGGTACGTCCATCGACGACCTCATTTGACACATTTGTGAGGGCGTCGAAGAACGCTCATTCTTGTCCCCACACAGCCCTTCGTAATAAGATGCGCCAAAGGCAGCTGGATACGACCCCCGTATCACCCACCTGCCGTTCGATCACCGGATGTATGGACCCGCGGCTTCTACCGAAGTCCGCCATATAAGTGGAGGCTAAAGTGGACGAGGATCGAGACCTTTACATGATGATGCTCCGACGGATGATGCTCATCCGCGAGTTCGAGGAGAACGTCAAGCAGCTCGTCCAGCGCGGCGAGCTCGTGGGCATGGCCCACTGTTACATCGGCGAAGAGGCCGTGGCGGTCGGCGCCTGCGCAGCCCTACGCGACGACGACTACATCACCGGCAACCACCGCTCGCACGGACACCCGATCTCAAAGGGCGGCGACGTCCGACGAGCCATGGCCGAGCTGCTAGGCAAGGCAACGGGCTACTGCAAGGGCAAGGGCGGCTCCATGCACCTTGCCGACTTCGACATCGGCATTCTCGGTGAGTCCGGCATCGTGGCTTCGGCCCTGCCGGTCGCCGTTGGCGCGGCCATGGGCAGCAAGATGCAGGGCAACGACCGCGTCGTGGTCGCCTTCTTCGGTGACGGCGCCAGTAACCAGGGCGCGTGCCACGAGGCGATGAACCTCGCATCCATCTGGAAGCTGCCAGTCATCTTCCTGTGCGAGAACAACCAGTACGCGGTCACCACCAGCTTCAAAGAAGCCGTGGCCGTCGAGAACATCTCCGACCGCGCTTCGGCGTACGACATGCCAGGCGTGCTCGTGGACGGACAGGACGCGATGGCCATGTTCGAAGCCACAACCGAGGCTGTCAGGCGTGCCCGTGCGGGTGAGGGTCCGACGCTCCTCGAGGCGCGCACCTATCGCTACGAGGACCACTCAGAGGGACTCGTCCGCATCCTGCGCGAGTCATATCGCACGGACGAAGAGGTCGAGGTTTGGCGTGAGCGAGACCCCATCAAGGTCCACTCAGAATGGCTTGTCGAGCAGGAGATAGCCTCCGAGGAAGAGATCGAAGCCGTCCGCACGTACGTCGCCGAGACCATCGCCGAGGCCCTCCAGTTCGCAAGAGAGAGCCCCTACCCCGAGCTCGACGACCTCCTCACCGACATGTACGCCGACCCACTACCCACGTACAACTGACAACACGCCAACATGTGGCTCTGAACTTGCACCAACCTGTAGGGGCAGGTTTGAAACCTGCCCCTACGCCAAAACAAGCGAATGAACAGTGACACCACTCTGGCCCCCTGCCAACAAACCCCCTCTCCCTGAGGGAGAGGGCTGGGGTGAGGGTGAAAACCTAGCAAACCAACCGCCGCCTTTTACCCATTGGGCAAAAGAACTAAGGAGGCACCACCCATGCCTGAGATCACCTACGCAGATGCATTGAACGCCGCAATCAAGGAGGAGATGCGCCGCGACGGGAGCGTCTTCATCATGGGCGAGAGCATCCGGGGCGGCATCTATGGCGTCACCGGCGGCCTCTCCCAGGAGTTCGGCGACCGCGTCATCGACACCCCGCTGTCCGAGAACGGATTCATGGGCGCCGCAGTCGGTGCAGCCGCGGTCGGCATGAGGCCCATCGTCCAGTCGCTATCCAGCTTCCTGTGGGTCGCGATGGACCAGCTCATCAGCCAGGCCGCGAAGATGCGTTTCATGTTCGGCGGCCAGGTCAACCTGCCCGTCGTCTACAGGTGCGGCATGATCTACGGCGCGAACAGCGCGGCGCACCACACCGACAGGCCATACCCGATGCTCATGAACATGCCCGGCCTGAAGATCGCCATTCCGACGACCCCGGCTGACGCCAAGGGCCTGCTCAAGACCGCCGTGAGAGACAACGACCCCGTCATGTTCTTCGAGGACAACAACCTCACCGGAACGCGCGGCGAGGTCGACGAGGACGAGGACCTCACCATCCCGTTCGGAGTGGCCGACATCAAGCACGAAGGCTCCGACGTCACGGTAGTCGCGCTCGCGGGAATGCTGCGCCGCGCAGTGGCCGTTGCCGAGGCACTCGAGGACGAGGACATCTCGGTCGAGGTCATAGACCCACGCACGATTGTCCCGCTCGACACCAGAACGATTCTCGACTCGGTAGAGAAGACCGGCAGACTAGTGATCGTCGACCCTGCGCACAAGAGCTGCAGCGTTGCGTCCGAGATCTCGGCGATGGTCGCCCAGGAAGGATTCTGGAGCCTCCAGAGCCCGATCCAGCGAGTCACCAGCCTCGACTGCCACTTCCCCTTCAGCCCCGCGCTCGAATCCGAAGTATTCCCCAACGAAGACAAGATAACCGACGCCATTTACGCCACCCTCGAAGAGTAGAGGCAGCAGATATTCCCTTCTCCCTCACAGAATAGGACTGCAAAGACGCTCAATACTCAATAGGCCCCCTCTCCCGAGGGAGAGGGTTGGGTGGGGTGAGGGTGAACAGCCTGAAATCCCACCCATCGCAGCCCCAGAGAGCAAAAGGACACCAGCACACACCCTCCATAACCAAGGAAGAAGAAATGGCCACAAACGTGCTGCTCCCCCAGTGGGGCATGAACATGGAGGACGGGACCCTCACCAAGTGGCTCGTCAACGAGGGCGACGAGATCGCCGAGGGACAGCCGCTGGTCGAGGTCGAGACGGCCAAGATCAACTCCGAGCTTGAGTCCCCGGCCACAGGCGTCGTGGCCCACATCATGGCCTCGGAGGGCTCCCTGGTGAAGGTCGGCGAGCTGGTGGCGGTCATCGCCGAACCCGGCGAGAGCCCGCCCAGGCCAGAGCCCGGCGCTCCTACCTCCCCTGCCGCAGCACGAAGACGCCAGCGACCAGGCCGTGAGCGCCCCGCAAGAGGCGGCGGAGCCCGTCAGGTTACCCCAGTCGCCAGGCGGCTCGCACGTGATAACAACATCGACCTCGAAGAGGTCAACGGCACCGGCCCACGAGGCCGCATCACCGAGCAGGACGTCCGAGACGCCATCGAGGCGCGTCAGCGGCCTCAGCGGTCGCGAGCCCAGGTCGTTCCACGAGCAAGGCTGCTTGCCCGCCAGGAGGGCATCGACCTCGCAGACGTCGCTGGCTCGGGTCCGAACGGCCGCATCGTCGTGGCCGACGTCGAGCGCGCCATAGCAGAGCGAGACGCCGGAGCAGCCCAAGCAGACGCCATTGCAGAGACGATCCCGCTAACCGGCCTGCGCAAGACCATCGCCGACCGCATGAGCATGAGCGTCAGCACGATGGCCCAGGTTACTCTGACGACCGAGGCCGACGTCACCGAGCTGCTGAAGCTCCGGGAGTCGCTAGTCTCCGAGTGGCGGCCACACCGGCTGCGGCCCCTCGACCTGGACATCATCATTGTCGCAGTAGCTGCGGCCCTGAAGGAGCATCCAAGGCTCAACTCCCACCTGGTGGACGGAGAGGTGCTGCTGCTCAGGGACGTGAACATCGGCGTTGCGATCGCAGTTCCTGACGGCTTGGTCGTACCTGTGCTGCGTGGAGCCGACACGCTCGACCTGCTGGGCACGGCCCAGGCCATGCGCGAGCTGGCAGACAAGACCCGCAAGGGCAACCTCGGAATCGACGACGTGACCGGAGGCGGCTTCACAATAACCGCGCTGTCCAACTACGACATCGACGTGTTCACCCCGATCATCGACCCGCCACAGGTGGCCATCCTCGGCCTCGGCCGGGCCAT
>JAGWBK010000070.1:0-318 GCA_021295915.1 Dehalococcoidia bacterium | reverse complement strand
ATGACGATTTGCGAATACCTACCCCTGTCAGCCCTGAGGGAGAGGGGGCCTAGACGGAATCTCTCACTCCTCACTCCTCTCCACTCACTCCTCACAACAACGCAACAGGGGCGGTCTTTCGACCGCCCCTGCGTTGATTAACCTATTTCCGATTTGGCCCTAGCCTAGCGGGCTGTTGACCTCCGACCTCGCATTACGCGGGAGCCGGTGTAGACCATCAGCGCACCTGTGAGTGCCAGGACTATTAGCAGACCTATCGGTGCGGTTGCGTCTCCGACAGGTGACGTCTCCGCAGGCACTGCAGTCGGCTCTGGCTCA
>JAGWBK010000069.1:628-7971 GCA_021295915.1 Dehalococcoidia bacterium | reverse complement strand
CAGTTGGACTGGTGAGTGCATTGTATCTCGCCAACCCAAAGAACGAGGCTTCAGCAAGCCTTTTTCAGCAGCCTGATAGAACGTTACTCATCCTGGGCACATCATAAAGTCCGTGGCCAACCCGGCGCAGTTTGCCACTTTTGACGAGTCGCGACAGTGCCTGATCGACGGCCTCGCGACTGCCAAGATCGAGGAAATCCTTGGGCGTGCATACCCACTCGCCTTTGTCGCGATCGGATACGCTCTTCATGATCCTGTGGGCTATAGAAGTCATCTAATCACACTGTTCATGTCGCTAAATGTGTCAGAAATTTGCTATGTATCTCTTACATATCAAGGTTATTCTTCTCGTGACAACGAACACATTCTGTAAGGTCAATGTGTAGGTGTGAAGAAGGCCATCGAACTCTTCCTGCTCCCACCTGAGTACCCACACAGACCTACACAGTCTCACCAGCACCCAGGAGTTCGGTAAGATAGGCCACGACATCCAACCAAGGAGCCCGCCATGACCACCGACCCGGCTGCAACTGCCGATCGCGTTCTCGACCTTCTCAGTTCAGCCGGACAGGCGGAGTACCACGGCGAGCAGGTGTCGCAGCTTGAACATGCCCTGCAGGCGGCCCATCTCGCCGGCGAAGACGACGGTGACGATCAGGAAATCATCGCCGCACTCCTGCACGACATCGGCCACATCTGGCCTGTCGAAGGCCGGCAGGTGACCAGCGTTGGCGTAGTCGAGCACGATGAGGTCGGAGCCCAGGTGCTCAGGGATCTGGGCTTCTCCGATGACGTTGCCGACATCGTCAGCGGCCATGTCGCAGCGAAGCGCTACCTCGTCGCCACGGACGAGGCTTATGCTGCAAAGCTGTCCGACGTCAGCGTCGAGTCCCTACGTCTTCAGGGCGGCCCCATGTCGGCCGAAGAGGTACAGGACTTCCAACGGTCGCCCAACTGGCAGTCCATGGTACGAGTCCGTACCTGGGACGACCTCGCCAAGATCCCCGGTGCCAATGTCCCTGACCTCGAGAGCTACCGCGAGATGATCACGGCCCACCTCGCCCGCCAGTAACTGACAGGGAAGGCAGGGGTATGCAGGCAGGCGTGAACACCACCAAATAGACCCCTCTCCCTGAGGGCTGACAGGGGTAGGTATTCACATACCGTCATTCCCGCGGAAGCGGGAACCCACGAAGTGGCTCGCCGCTCGGCAATCCAGGGGCCGGGGGTGTCCTTCGACAAGCTCAGTGCCTGCGCCGGACTTGATCCGGTGACGAACGAATTGCCAGTTTACCTACCCATATGACCTCGACAGCCACTCTCTGAGTACCTTGATGTGGTCGGGCCTCGTGCCGCAGCAGCCACCGATTATCAGCGCCCCCTGCTCACTCCACACCTTGGCGTACTCCAGGTACTGCTGTGGCTCTATGCCCTGTCCCGGGATTGGGCCGCCGGCGCGTGGGAAATGGGCGTAGGCGCCGAAGGTCCCCGACCAGTTCTTCTTGACTATCTCCAGCCCGGGCGCCGTGTCGTCCACGGACGTGTGCATTATGAACACCGTCGCGATGTCCCTGTCCTTGATGGCGTCCATGGCGTCCTGAAGGGTCTCACATCCATGCCTGTCCTGGATGCCCAGGTAAAGCTCGTCTCCATCCGGGACCAGGGAGAGCCCGACCCACACCGGAAGGCCCGACTCCGCTGCCGCGTCGATAACCGCCAGCGTGTCTGAAATCCGGACCAGCATCTCGCCAACCGCCACGTCAGCGCCTCCCTTGGCCATCTCCGCCAGCTGCTCCCGGTAGGTCTCCAGGGCTTTCTCGTATGGCACCGGAATTTTGGCGTGCGCCTTGGGAGACATCGTGGATACTGAGGCCGCGATGACCACCGAGTCCTCAGTCCCGGTGTTGCTCCTTGCCTGTACCGCCGCTTCGATTCCCTGCCTATTGGCCTGGACTATTTTGTCTTCGAGGTCAACCTGTTCCAGCACATCACGACCCGTGCTGAAGGTGTTCGTGATGATAATCTCGGCGCCCGCCTCTATGTAGTCCTGGTGAACGTCCCTCACCAGATCGGGATGAGTAATCATCGGACCGCCCGACCACGTGGTGGGAGTTGTCAGCCCCCGCCTGTCGAACTCCGAGCCCATACCCCCGTCCATCAGTATCGTCTCACCCGCTTCCAGTCGGCGCTGCAGTTGCTCAAAATTGCCCATGTTTCTCTCCTCATGAAAAACGAGCTCAGCGTTCCATCCGGTCACCAGACATACACCCCAAAGGCCTAGGGTGCGAGCTTATGTCTTCATTGTATGTGATGTGTGGCTCGCTGGCCGATCTGGACGACGCGAATATCCAGAATTGCCTCTTACGGGCTGAGGCGGATGGCCTGTCGTCCAAGCTGCGGCCAGGCCGCCGGAGCGCTGCACCTCTCCAGCCGCTCCTCCAGCGGAAGATCGTCGTTCCAGTAGTAAGCGATTATGCGCCGGCCGCTGAACTCACTCGAGTCTTCCGACGCCAGCCAGACCACCGGGCTCTGCATCACTTCGGGCTCGATCATGTGGTCTCTCTGGTTGGGCTCGCCGCTGTAGGTCATGTTGGTGTAGGTGCCGCCTCCTGGGACCAGGACGTTGGCGGTAACTCCGGTGCCCTCCAGTTCCTGGGCCATGATGGACACCAGCGCCTCGTGACCAGCCTTGGATGGGCCGTACGGAGACCCACCCCTGCGCCACATGGAGTCCATGCTGGTGGTCACTCCGATTATGCGACCCCATCCCTGGTCCAGCATATGGGTGACCGCCGCCCTGGCCATGTAGAAGTTGCCGCTCAGGTTGACCGCCACCACCCGACTCCACGCCTCAGGAGAGTTCTCCCAGAAGTTGGCGGGGTTGTTCCCCACTCCACCGGCCCTGGAGTTGATGCCGGCGTTGTTCACCAGGATGTGCAGCCCGCCCAGCCGCGCTATGGTGGCGTCCACCGCATCCTGGCACGACTCCGCGTCTGTTACATCCGAGACGATGGCAGTGGCGCAGTCGTCTCCGCCGACCTCCAGCACCTCGTTGATGGTCTCGTCCAGCCACTCCTGGCTTATGTCGGTCAGTGCCACCCTGGCCCCGGCACGCACCAGTCCCAGTGTCATCGCGCGTCCCATCCCGATGGGACTTCCAGCCCCGGTGACGATCGCCACCTTCCCCTCCAGCGGTCTATCAGCCACAGTGCACCTCCTCAATGGTTAACCAACATTTTCCATGTGGCGTACAGTCTCTGCAATCCATCCTCTCACGCCTTCTGCAGTGTGTAGATCGATCCTGACATCTTTCCGATCATGTGGTACACACCCCAGTAGCAGTCTGCGAGCTCGATCTCGTAGTCCTTGCGCCCCACTTTGGCTATGAGGCTGTCCCGGCTCCTCAGCATACGGGCTATCCGTAGCATCTGCCGGGAGGTATGACGGTCTCCCTCCTCCTCTCGCCACTCTCTCCACTCACCGTCAATGCGCTCGTGCTCCACTACCTGGAACCCTGAGTCATGAAATGCCGCCTCGAAGTAGTCCCTGGACAGATTGTCGACGCATACTCCAAGTGGCCCGCAGAGCCGCTCGGCTTCCGACGGCTCCATCAGGTCCGTGGCAAAGTTGGAGAAGATGAGCATGTGCCCACCCGTCTTCAGAACACGGGCGCACTCCGAGAAAGCGCGCCGCAGGTCCGGCACGAGGGGCAGCATATCCCGACACCACACCACGTCGAATGCGCCGTCCTGAAATTCCAGCGACTGGATGGCGCCCCTCGCCACGCTGACTCGATCAGACAGATCAGCGTCCGCGATCTTCTCCACGGCGAGCCTAACGTTGCTCTCGATGAAATCGATGCCCCAGACCAGCGCACCGAAACGCTTCGCCATCTCGCACATGTGCGTCGCGTCGCGGCAACCCGCGTCCAAAATCCGGGCTTCGGTCATCCCACTGATCAGCGTACCCAGCTTGTCGAAGAGGACATCGGGAGAGCGTGGATGCAGGCTGCTGTCGACGATCAAGTCGAACTCGTCGTAGCCCATTTCCGGCTGCTCCATGGCCTCCGCCGCCGACAGCCTGATGACATCGTCAGACATTGTTCACCTCACTTTGGCTGCCATCGTACAGGAACCGCACCTGCCACCTCATGAGTGACTGAACTTACTCGATCGCTCCCAAAGTTGTACCATCGCGTCAGCGGCCAATCAGCAAGTCAAACGAAACATGGTGGGTCCAATGAAGTTCGTGATGTACAACGATAACCAGCCCGGCATCCTGTCCGATTCGGGCGTCATAGACATCAGTGACCTCTGCCCCGGTGGCGGCCAGGCAGCGATTTCCCACCTGATCACCAACTACGATGACCTGAAGTCCCAGCTCGAATCCCGCGTCGTCGAGGGCACTCCGGTCACCGGCGCACAGCTGCAGGCGCCGCTGCCGCAGCCAAATAAGATCCTCTGTATGGGAGGCAACTTCCGAGAGTTCGGCACACGGGAGCCCGCACCGATGTGGGGCTTCACAAAGAGACTCCACAGCCTCCTCGGGCCGGGCGGCACGGTGGTCCTCCCTGACGTGGACGCCAACATCTTTCACCATGAGGCAGAGCTCGTGCTGGTCTTCGGCAGGGGCGGCAAGGACATACCGGCGTCGGAGGCGATGGACTACGTCTTTGGCTACACGGCGGGTGTGGACGTCTCGGCGCGAATGCCGGGAGGCAGAGGCGACCGTGTGCCCAACACGCTGCCGGTCGCTGAGCACAAGTCGCACCCCACATTCTGTCCTCTTGGTCCATGCATAGCGACCGGGGACGAAATCGCGGACCCGGAGAACCTGCAGGTCACCCTGAGCGTCGACGGTGAGCTGCGCGTCAACTACAACACCGATGACCTCGCTCACTCCATCGCAGAGTCGATCGAGTACGTTGCGGCAATCGAGGAGATCAGCCCCGGCGACGTGCTCTTCATGGGCACCAACCACCAGGGTCTCGGCGCGATGCAGGACGGCGACAGCATCGAGATTGGCGTCGAGGGCGTGGGCAGTTTCAGCTTCACTGTCAGCGACCCGCTCAAGCGCCGCTGGCCCAGGGGCGTCGATGAGGCGACGGCGAAGGACCTGAGGGAGGGCACCGGCGGTCCCGGTCGACAGGCACGACCACTTCCGGCCGGATAGCGACAGTTCGCAGGGTGCCGAATCATCCCGTCGTAGTAGAAGCGCTGCAATCTGTCACTCGCGGGCACCTACGTTCTACGGGGTGTCGAACTGGCGATGCAAAAGTTGCTGCTTATCCCTGCTCCGACCCGCGCCACATGGCGAATCCTGTCGCTCCAAAAGTCAGCGGCAACAGCGTGTCCACAAATGCCCACTTCACGAAGCCCTGGTGGTCGCCCACCTCCAGACCCAGAGCGAGGTCGTAAAACCAGTTGTGCAGCAGAAGTATTGTCAGCCCAATGGTGGCGTAGAACACTATGTTGGTCTCCCAGTACCGATGGGACGGCGGCTCCCCGTCACTGGGTCTCCCTTCCCGCAGCTTGCGGCGAGTGTTGAAGATCAGCGCTGGAACAGCCGCAATAACCATCAGTACGTCCAGGACGGACCAGATGTTCGCCGGGTCGTATGACTCTGCGTGTAGAGGGTTGATGATGAAGTAGCCCGCCACAACCACCGACACCCCAAGTAAGTAGATCGCACCTATTCGCTGCAGCATCGCTCCCCATCCTTTGCTATTGCTCAACACAATATCGACAGTACGAACTTAACCTGTGCCGCCCGAATCGACAATGGGTGTTAACCTGAAAGACATCGCCTGTGCCCGAAGAATGTCGGTAGTGGCACAGGAGACTTCTCTCAACAACTCTGTATTCATACAGGGCAGGGTAATATGGTCCGGCATGGCGGATGTGAGCATTCGGGAGTCGCGCTCAAAAGCCGTACCGTCCGCCGCCTTCCATAGAATTGGGGCAACTCGATGGAAAGTGTGGTAGAAGACCGGTTGCCCCGGCTGCTCCAGACATGATCGTGAGGTATCAATGAAACCCTGGCACCTGATCGGACGGGCCCAGACCCCTGGCGGGGGAGCGGAGCTCGTTCTGTACCAACGTGACCAAGAGTTCTCGCTCCAAGCGGACAACATGGAACTCATGAACAGCCGGATTTATGGGTCGGAAGAAGCTATGGCCATGCTTGGCTGTCAGAATCTGGCAAAACGGTCGAAGGTCCGTGTTCTGATTGGCGGACTGGGAATGGGCTACTCGGTGAGGACTGCGCTGGACATCCTTCGAGAGGATGCCCGGGTGGTGGTCGCGGAGCTGGTGCCAGCCGTGATTGAATGGAACCGGGGAGTGCTCGCCGATCTGGCCGACCGGCCACTTGACGACCGCCGGACTGAAGTCCATGAAGCTGACGTTATCGAACTGATAACGGCCGCCAAAGGCACCTACGACGCCATCATGCTCGATGTCGACAATGGCCCGGAGGCGATGGTCAGCAAGGGCAACAACTGGCTTTACAGCCCACAGGGGCTGACCGCCTCCTACAAAGCGTTGCGCCGTGGCGGGGTATTGGCGATATGGTCTGCCGATTCTCAACCGGCATTCGTCAGGCGTCTGCGCCGTGCCCGTTTCAAGGTGGAAGAGGTCAAGGTCCGGGCGCGTGGAGGAAGCAAACGCAGGGGAGGCGCACATCACGTCGTCTGGGTTGCCACGCGGGATTGAGCATGTCGTTGGGGTATTGGGGGTCAGTAGTGGTGGGCGTTGGGATCGAAGTCGGGGTCTTCGGGATCGCCGTGGAACGGGCAGCTGATGTTGTCGCAGCCGTCGTAGTTGAACAGGTAGTCTTCGTTTGAGGCTGCGAGCATGGGATCGAAGTTGGGGTCCAGGCATTTGCTCGCTGCCCTGTACATGTCTGGGTCGAAGTTGGGGTTGGTTTCGGGCCGTCCTTCGACAGGCTCAGGACGAACGTAGGTAGACTCGGGCTGTTCTTCGACAAGCTCCCCCCGCAGCGGATCTTCGACAGGATGAACGGGAGCAGTCGCGACCTGTGTCTGGGTAGGTGGAGCCGACTGCCCTTCGACGGGCTCCCGCTGCGGCGTACTTTCAACAGTGGCAACGGACGCAGACTCGGCTTCCTGGGCTGTCTCGGTCTGGACCTGCTGGTCTGGCCTTGGGATCGTTCCTGGGGGTGCGGTCTTTCTTGGAGGATTGGGCAGTGGTATGCCCTGGCTCCTGCCGAATGCCCGTTTCAGCAGCTCCTTGGCCGCTGAAACGCGGTGTCCGATGCGGATGCCTTCGACTTTTCCCCACATGACATCTATGAGGAAGATGCACATCTCCTGGCCGTCGTTG
>JAGWBK010000069.1:0-514 GCA_021295915.1 Dehalococcoidia bacterium | reverse complement strand
CGGTGAGCCTGTGACTGGGTGTGACACCGCGGATGAATCCGTTCATCACGTCGATGAGGACTCTGGCGATGTCGATACCATCGTCTGTGTTTTCGAGGATGTATGAGGATGTATTCTGAGAGAGTCATTGGTTTGGTTGTTGGGTTTAGTGGTTATTGTTCTGGCACCAGAATAGAACGTATGTACTTGTATGTCAAGGGTGGAAAGTCTGAACTCGGATTTGTCTGATTTTGGGATTTACATGATTTGGTTGTGTGGGGGATGCGGTTGTGGCCTCGGCTCGAACTTTCTTTAGGGCGGGGTCGGAGCTGTCCTTCGGCGGGCTCCCACCGCAACGGATTTTCGACAGGGTGAACGGGTGGGGGTGAGCACGAGGCCAGGTCAGTTTGGCAGGCAGTGTTTTCGCCCTCACCCCCTCTCCCCCAGGGAGAGGGGGTGAACAGCGACAATCATTTTTGCCGGTGACGACAACCATTTTTGCCGGTCGGTAGATACGATGATCTGGTACCCAGGA